>CADAWZ010000136.1 GCA_902791745.1 uncultured bacterium | reverse complement strand
ATACAGCGAACTGAATAGAGCGAAGCGGAGTTGAAGTTAGCGTATTATACAGAAAACTATTTAGAAAAATACAGAAAAAATTTTACACACTCGTTTTTTATTTTGTTTATTACTGAAATTTATCAAAACAGGCTCATGTAATATATTCCTTCTTTTATAAAAAAAGCAAGTACACAATTTGTACTCACTTCTATTCTTGAAGATTATTTTTTCCTCTGTATTCTCTATCAACAAATTCTTTACATGATGTATATTCTTGTTTTTTTCTATCCCATTCACAACTAATAATGCAATTACTCATCTTAATAGCTTTCTCAACAAATTCTTTAGCACATTTTTCATCTTCTTGAACTTTTTTATAATTATCATATAGATATTGATATAATGAAATACCATTAGGTCTTTCATTCTTTTCCCAATCGTCAATTATATCAAATATATATTTATCAAAAAATTCTTCATCAGTCAGTGAAAGATTTTTTAAGTCTTCTATATCAATCTTCTCTTCTATTTCTTCATATTCTCCTTTATCTGTTCTATAATGTTCATTAATATAGTCTTCTAAAGACATTCCTTTAGATTTTCCATTTTCTTCCCATTTTTGTATAATTACACCTAAATATTTATTTATAAACTCATCATCTGTAAGTAATCGAGTTATTTTTTCTTTTTTTTCTTCTATAAAAAAGCCATTTTTATTTCCATTTTTAATAACAAGATAATCATGAAAAAGCAAGACTACTAAAAACAAATTAAACAAATATAAATAAATGTATTCATTTGCCATTTTTCTTACCTCTACTTCTTGTCTTTATTTTTCTTTTCATAATCTTCATCTCGTTTTTTCATTGAAATAAAAGCATAAATCAACAAAATTATGAAATATAATAAAGGTAAAAACTTTAAAATTATTGTATTTTCGTTAGTTGGACAAATCCAACTAAATATTATTGTTAGAAGAAAAAATATGAATATTATTGGATTTGTTTTAAATAATATTAAACATTCAAGTAATGTACAAAATAAATTTAAAGAAAATATCTTTAAATTGATCAAAAATTCATACCAAATAGCCGTTAAACTAAAGTTACTAAATGCAAAATCTATATCACTACACCAACTACAAAAACTATCCCACAAGTTCCTTAGCAAAGATATTGTTAATGGCAAACAAATAATAAACAATACTAAGAAGACAAAAATACCAATTTGCCACAATTCTTGAGATGAAAATTCAACTGACATTTTTCCCTCCCAAAATTAGAATAGTTCTTATTATCATTATAGCAAATCACATAGACAGATTCTGTCATTATATTTTTTTTCTAAGATTTTTAACTAACTGACATTACATTAAATGTCAATTTCAAAGTATCTTCTCTTGCAGATACTTTGACAACACTTGCCTCTGCAATTTGTCCTTCACAATAATAACTTGGATTATGTGTTGGAATGTCAACTTCAAGAAAAGTATCACAATGTCTTACATATACTTTATCAGGTGATGTCCTCAAAACAATAACTTTTTGAGGCTCATTTCTATGCATTTCAATGTATTTTAAAAGCCAATAACGATTTCTATCTTTTTCAAGCTGTATCGAATCGATAAGAGAGTTATTTGCCATAGATATAATATATTCTATCCTCTCTCTTGAATAATATGGAAATCCAAAATCGAGAAAAGATTTTAACTGTCTATGGATAACAAGGTCGACATAACGCCTTAAAGGAGATGTTACCTGTATGTAATATTTGCAACCAATAGAAAAATGACCTGAAGATTCAGATGCAAGCACAACTTTTTTTAAAAATTTTCTAACCCTAAATTTTCCCTCCTCAGAAGTCAAATCAAAAGTAGCGATTTCTTCAGGAGTCGGAGCTGGTTGATTTCTATAAATTGTTGGTATATTGTTATCATGACAAAATTTGCCTGAATAACAGTTTGCAAGTAACATAAATTCTGACACAATAACAGATGAAGGTCTATCAGCATCGAAATAAGAAAGATAAGGAATTTTATCTTTTACAGTTATATTTACATTTTTACGAAATAATATAATAGCTCCCTCAGATTTTCTCTTATTTAAAAAATACAAAGCGATTTTATACATAAGAGACAAATTATGATCACTTTCTAAGATCTCGTCTACCATATCATAAGTAAGTCTTATATGTGATTTTATAATTGTTTTCTTTATGTAAAATTTCTTTATTTCAAATGTATCAAGAATTCGCTCTATTTCAAAAAAGAAAGAAAGGGCTTTTCTATTTTTATTTTCACATAAACTACCACAATTTTCAGATATGATAGGCGGTAACATATTTATTTTTAAATCAGGAAGATATATAGATGTTGATCTTGCCAAGGCTTCTTCATCGAGTGCCGAATCAACAGGAATAAATGAAGAAGCATCTGTAATATGAACGCCGATTCTTATTTTATCATCATCTTCTTCAATACTTATTCCATCATCAATGTCAGTAGTTTTTTCATCATCTATTGTTATTACATTTAAAAATGTAAAATCTTCATAACCATCAGTGGAAATATTATCAGCAGAATTTATGATATTTTGAACTTCTTCCTCAATTTTATTAGAAAATTCAATTGGAATTTTAAACTTTCTCAACATCAAATTTTCATCAATATCAAAAACAGATGCTTTTACAAGAAAATTAAAAAGTTCCTCAACACTAAATCCTGCTTCTTTACACAAAGAAACAACATTATTAAAATATTTTGAATCCTTTTTATATAGAGCGACATCAACCAATTCATCTGAAAAATCTTTATATTCTTTTGGAATCTCATTCATATTTCCAGAACAAATCTTTTTCATCATTTCAATAAATTGGTTTGTTCTTATTTTCTTCTTATTTTCTGCTTCTCTCTGTACTATTATTTTATTAACTTCATCTTTTGAATTTACAATAAATAATTCATTTTTTCTTTTAAAATAAATAGTGCCTTCCAAAAGAAGTCTTTGTAAAGCATATAATTCATTATCAGAAAACTTACTTCCAAACCATATCTCTGCAAGCTCATTTAAACTATAGCTTTCTTTATCTTCAAGACACAATTCCCAGAGATCATTTATAGATATAGATTCTGCTATCAAATCTCTATCTGCAGACACAGATTTTAAATATTTTTTTAAACTATCTTTGTCAGTCATGTCTGTATTTGCAGAAGGTACTGAAGATAAAATTTTATCTTGTTGAATCTTTAATTCTTTGCCCTCTTCAGAAAAGCATTTTAATGTCGAACCTTTTACTACATCAAAACAATATGCAGAAATTATTTTTTTATTGTTGTATAATTCAACAACATACCCTGTTTTAGCTATCACTCTTTACAGCCTTTCTCTTATCATCTGTTCCACTTATTTTTTGAACTTGTTTTATATTTTTTACTCTTATTTTTGTAAGTCGATGATTTTCTGTTTTTTCAACAATAAATTCATTATTGGCATATTTTACAGATTCACCTTTTGAAGGAATTTTTTCACTTTCCTCAATAACAAAACCACCAACTGTCTGATAATCTCCCTCTGGAAGTTCAATTCCAACTTTTTCAGTAAAATCATCAGTAGTCATTGATGCATTAACTATAATATCACCATTCTCAAGTTTTTCAAATTCAAATTCATCTTTATCAAATTCATCATCTATATCTCCAACAATTTCTTCAATCAGTGTATCTATAGTAACAAGCCCAGCTGTTCCACCGAATTCATCTATCAATATTGCAATACTTGTTTTTTTCTCTCTGAGTTCATTTAATAAATTCATTATATAGATACTCTCTGGAGCATAATGACATTTTCTTGCAATTTCAGAAACTTTTAAAGTTTTTAAATCTCTATCATAATATTTCAATATATCTTTAGCAAAAAGAACACCTGTTATATTATCTGGAGAATCTTTTCTAACAGGAATTCTTGAATGACCTGTTTCATTTATTATTTTCAAAACTTCAAAAACAGACTCGTCTTCTTCAACCGTTACCATGTGAACTCTTGGCACCATAACTTCTTGTGCTGTCTTCTTAGAAAAATCAAAAACACCTTCGAGCATTTCTGTCTCTTTTTTATCAAGAACTCCACCCTTAACACCATCATTTATGACCATTCTTATCTCTTCTTCAGAAAGGTAATAAGGATTTAAATCAGGCTTTACACCCAAACATTTTATTATAAATTTTGAAATTGAAGATAAAACCCAAATAAATGGGCTAAGTATTGTTATAAAAAAGTTTATAGGACGAGCAACAATCAATGCCATATTTAAAGCATGTTGTGCAGCAAAAGTCTTTGGGGTAATCTCTCCAAAAATGACGATAAAAATTGTCATCATAAATGAAGAAATAATAACACCATTTCCGTCTCCAAAATATTTTGTTGTAATAGTTCCAACAAAAGTAGAGGCGAAAATAATAAACATATTCTCTGTTGCAAGAATTGTAGAAAATAACCGCTCATGTTGAGAAACAATTTTCTCAACCAAAATAGCATTTTTATCACCTTTTTCAATGAGATTCTTCAATTTTATTCTATTTGCAGACATGAGAGAAGCCTCAGACGATGAAAAAAATGCAACGAAGCATATACATACAATGACAATTATTATTGATACTATGTCATTGCTAAAGCCACCTATTGGCAGTGTAGCCTCCAAAATTTCCTCCTCTTATTTTTTGTATAAAAAATATTATTAAATTTTTACCTTTTATATTAGCATGTTTTATTAGCTTTTTCAATACATAATAAAAAAAGCTATGAAAAATTTTTCACAGCTTATGTTTTTGTCTTTGTGAAAAATCCCCTTTCGACTGAAAGAGGATTGAAAATTCACATTTCTTCGCTTAATTCTTCTTCTAATATTATGTTATAATTTGGATCATTCTTTTCTAAAATTTGTCGACAAACAATATTTAGTGCATGTTGGTAAATCTATTTTCGCATATTTAAAATTTGCTATAAACTATCCAATATATGCCTGTATACTGCCACTTTGTCATTGCGAGGCGTAGCCGTGGCAATCTAAGCCTGTAAATTATTATTTACTTAAAA
>CADAWZ010000135.1 GCA_902791745.1 uncultured bacterium | reverse complement strand
TTAATTATTTTTTTTATTCTATAGATATCTGAAAAAAATAAATCTAAAAAGTATGAAAAAATAAATAAATCAAACTTAAAACAAAAAGATTAACTTCTCTTTAAAAAAAATTAAATTTTAAGTCCATTCAAATGAATGTTTTTCTATTAATCAATAAGGATAATTAAATTTTATCATATTAATTTAAAATATTTATTTAAAAACTAGATCAAATACTATTTCAACTAAAGGTCCGCAAACAGCAGGTGTAGCATATGTTGAGCATAATGAAGTAGCACCAAGTTTCCCAGCTGTTTTAACAACTCCAACAAGCTCATCCCAAACTCCTTTTTCTTTTAATAAATCTACAGTTTGAGAAATTTTATCTTTAATTTTTTTGTAAGCCTCCTTTCCTTTATTAATTACATCCTTAACTTTATCAGCAATTTCCTTTACTTTACTAACTCCTTTCTTGACAGCTTTCTTTACTTCCTGTTTGTTTTTTTGCATAAATGGTCGTAAAATATCTCTTACACTGTCTTTCATTATCTCTTGTTCTTTACTACCTTTGACTAATTTTGCAATGATAGGCTTTATTTTGTTTACTCCTGCAATAACCTTACTATAAGTATCTGAGGCTATTTCCTCAATCTTTTCAGGAGAAGCAGTTACATTTTCTTCATCAGATTCAGGCTCTTTTTCTGCCTGTGGTTGTTCAACCTGTGGCTGTTCTTCTTCTGAATCCTGTTGTTCTGCTTCTTTTGCCTTTTGCATTGCTTCTTCTTTGAGTTCATCTAAACTGTCTTTTTTATTGCCATTTTCAAGGCGTTCTATTCTTTCAGCAAGTGGTGCAATCATTGCTTCAATCTTAGCAAGTATGTCTGCATTTGGGTCAAGGTCTTTCTGTTCAACTTTGACTTCATCTTTTTTACATTCTTCTTCTTTAGGTTGAATGTTCTCTGGCATAATATCCTCCGTTTTTTTATCTCTTATAACTGCCTGCTCACCTGCCCTGCCTTCATCGACAACGGCAATGTGATTGCAGATTATATCTTTTTGAAAAAGCTGATTATCTTTGACTTCATATGTGCAAAGATAACCAACAGAAACACCAACTTTTCCATTTTCGATTTCTTTTATAAGACTTCCATCATAGACAACTAAATCAGCTAAAATAAAATCCTTTAGTTCTCCAGTGCCTCGTTTTACATTCTTAACAGTGCCTTTAATATATCTTTCTGAATTCTCACTTGTTACAAGTTCATCTGGATGTTCATCTGTCAAAGGCTTTCCTTCAAATGAGGAAAGTGTTTTGGGAGAAAAGACTTCATCTTCAGTCCTCATTACTTCATATCCACCATTAACTGAAGTAGCTTTTTCTTTGTCCTTACATTCTATTTCTTCTGACAAATAAAACTGCGTGCCAGTCCTTGCAACAGGAACTTCAAGACAAGTTAAAAAGCCCTCATCGTTTTTAATCCGATGTGGGCTTATCTTAGTGCCATAGTATAGCATTTTCTTTTCCTCATTTTGTTATTTTTAATCCAATGCTTAATTTTCTCAATAACTCTTCCTTGTTTGTGAATGGGAAAGTAAATTTATCTCCATTCTCCAAAACAACAGAGAGTTTGTTATTGCTCATAAATACTTTTACATATTCGTCTTTTGGTGTGATTGAATTTGCTATCACGCTTCCAAGTTTTGAATATAGATTTTTGCCAGGGCAAGCTGTAGCATTTAAATCTCTATGTCCAACAATTTGAACATTGCCATATTTCTGTTTTAGATGTTGAAGCAATTCAGATAAACTTTTTAATTGCTTGTCTGTTGGCTTTTCTATTTCAAAATTACCACTTAGACATATACCAATAGATACAGAATTATAATCTAAAGCATGTGAACCGCTCATTTCTTCTGGTCTTCCACGCCATATTACACCTTGTTTATCTATATAAAAATGATAGCCAATGCCTTTCCAATTTTCACCTTGATTTAAATGTAATTGATGAATTTCTTGCACTGTCATATCACGAGTTGAAGCTGTGTGATGAATTACTATATATTCCAAAACTTTTGAGCGTTTTTCCATACCTTCTCGAAAAAATAATTTTACTTCCTTAATTTCCATTATTAATCACCTTCTTTCGCTTTCGTGGTTTGTCCAGTGCTTCTTGTATCTTTATTAAAGTCTCTGAAATCTTTTTTAGTTGTTGGTTGTAATCATTAATTAAATTTTGCAGTTGTCTTTCTCGCTCTGAACTCTGTTTGATTACATAATGAAAAAGCACACAGAATAAAATACAAAATATGCCATTTGAGATTATTGAATCAAATATCGGTTTTGAGTCCATTGTCATCAACTTCTTTCTTTAATTCCTTTTTTTGAAAAATTAAATTTGCAGACAATTCTAATGCTTCTCTTTGTACATCAAATATACTATTTTTTACTTCTTCTTTTTCACATTTCAACTCTTCAAGTTGTTTTTTTAGTTCACTTATTTGGTCTTGTAAAATATCTACAACAGATTTTTGAATCTCTTTCACTTCTTGCTCTTCTGTTTTCTCTATTATCCATTCACCATTTTGGAAATAAACTCTATAACCTTCTTCAACTTCAGGAGGTTGTACTTCTGTGCAGTTTGCAGGAATAAGCCATTTTTTACTTATTGGGCAAAGGTCGCTTTTATTGAGTATTCTTTGTGAACCATCTCGTTTATTCCATACTATTTTTTCTGTTTTGTTTTGAATTATTTGTAAAGCTATGTCCATATTACCTCCTTAATATTTTATATACATTTGCATTGCAATATTGTCAGGATATGTATTAGAACCACTACCTGTAGAGTTTATTGTGTGTCTATGAGTGATTGATTTTGGATTAATAGTATGAGTGTGGCTTGTATCCTGATTATTTGTTTTTGTAGTAAAGGAGTGTTGAGTTAAACCATATGAATTGCCATAAACTACACCACTTGAACCAGCCGGACCCCCAACATAAGCTAAGTCATTTCCGTATTGATGTTTATGACTTGCACTTTGATTTCCTGATGTATGGTCGTGTGAGTCTGTATGGTCTTGACAAGTGTGAGTATGACTTGCCATTTGTGAAGCCTGTTTATGTCCAGATACCCTTGTGAAACTATAGCGTACAAAATAATCCTCAAAATTAGGAAGAGTAAAAGTTGTAGAACCGTCGCCTTCCCCAAAAAATCCAGGATAATCATTTAAAGGCAATGGAGGTGTATAAGATGAATTAACTAAATTATTATTAACAGCATAAGCCCACAAACGAGGATAATCAGCTCTATTTATTTCTGCTCCATTAGCTTTTAACCAGCCAGCACGCTGAACCATATCACTTCTAAAAGCTCCTACTGGTGCTGAATCACGGAAATCACAAACAAGCCATTTAACCTCGTTGTCTGTTACAAGCTGTCCAACATTTGCATTACTTGGCATTGTCGTTCCGCTCGTTCCTGCCACTACGCACTCTAAATATTTGTATGAGTTAAAATTACTTGCAATACAAATATCACCAACTGCATAAGGCGTTGAAGCATTCCAAGTTGGGAAAGGGCTTGACATAACACCTGTTATTGCATTTATTTGTTGCTGTATGTTTCCAGTAAGACCTGTTGAATAATTTAATTCTGCAGTACTTGCTGTTACACCGTCAAGAATATTTAACTCATTTACATCTGCAGTTATTCCATCAAGTGTATTTATCTCTGTAGGTGTTGCTGTTATTGATTCTTTCCAAGTGTTTATATCGTCAACTGTTGTTATCTCCGTGCTTAATTCATCTCTTGCTAAATCCTTAACACTGGATTTTAAATTGTCTGTCAAATCTGTTAAATCAGAATCAAGGGCATCATATCCTTTATCTTCTATCATATCAGCGACAGCTTTTGTCATTATACTCCACTGTCTGTACATTTTGTTATGCACAGCTAAAGGGGCTCTTCCAACAGTAACTCCATTTAATCTGTAAGGAAGTGAAGCATAATCTGCATCACCCATTGTTGTATCAGGATTATTATTTTCGTTAAATATTAAAAAATTATTTTGTGGTTCTGGCATTTTCTTCTCCAAAATAAAAAAGAGCCTTTCAGCTCTTTGGGTGTGTGATTAAAATAAAATTTATGAATATTTATCAATAATTTCTGCTACTTCGTCAGGAGTTATATTAAAACAATCTTCTATACTTTTTGCATCTTTAGGCTCTATCAATAAATATTGAATTCCATACAAAATAGAACAATCAACTATTATTCCTTCTCGTCCATCTTTTGTTCTTATTAAATCTGATTCTTTAAATTTAAGCATTTTAAATCATCCTATTTTTTAATCAAAATGAATTGTAGTTAAACTTAATACATTTTCTTTATGTCTTTTTATCCAACCTATTAATATCTTTATTTTTTTATCTTCGGGTCTATTTCCTCTTAAATAAATAAAAGATTGAAAACGACGCCCCTGTTCAATAGAAGAAATTTCCTGTAAATCATTTGAATTTAAAGTTTTTAATTGAGAAGAAATTTCTTTAATAAATTCAAAGCCATTTTCTTTGGTATATCCTAAATTTTCTTTAAAACCTTTTGATTTCCCTTCATCTTTTAAAGCATAATTAAAAATTTTATTATAAGCAATAAAACAATTATCTAAAGTTACTTGCCAATCTAAATCTTCTTCTGGAGTTAAATCTGTTCTTATTTTTTTATTAGAATTTTGATTAAAAAAGTAACCTTCAAATTTTCCCAATTTTTGTAAAATTAATTTTTCTTCTTGTTTTTCCTGTTTATTTTCTTTTTCTTGATTTTTTTCTTCTTTTTGTTCTATTTCCTGTTCTTTTTCAGTTCCTTCTGTCTTTTTTTCTGTCTTTTCTTCTGCTTGCTTTTTCTGTTCTGTTTTCTCTTTTTGTTCTTCTTTTTTCTCTTTCTTTTCTGTTTCAAATTCTGTTTTCTGTTCTTCTTTCTGTTCTTCTTTCTGCTCTTCTTCTTTTGTTTCTGAGCTACTACCTGCTTCTTTAGAAAATCTACTTGGGTACTTAGGGTCGCCACCTCTTTTTTGATTTTTAGCTTGTTCTGAACGCTCTGCAGATGTTAGCTCATCACCTAAAAAGGGAGTT
>CADAWZ010000134.1 GCA_902791745.1 uncultured bacterium | reverse complement strand
TTTTGTAACAGAATCAATTTTGTTAAATATCTCTTCAAGAGAAATAAATCTATTGTGATAATATTCTGTTCTTGCAAGATGTATCATTCGAGCTGAAGTACTTTCAAATGAGAGTGCCAAATTACCTTTTAACTGTTCTTTTGCTCTTGTAAATTCTTCAGGAGTTATTCCATTTTTCCTCATATCTTCAGAAATAGAACAAGAAAGTTGAATTACTTCCTCTAAATATTTTGGAGATGTGCCTGCAATAATTCCAAAAAGACCAGTATCTTTTAAATAACTTGCAAAAGAACCTATTGCATAAGCAAGACCTCTTTTTTCTCTAACTTCTTGGAAAATTCTACTGCTTGCACTTGCTCCTAAAATACTGTCAAGCAATGTCAAAACATATTTATCTTCTGATGAATTAGCAAGTCCTTCCCTGCCTCTTTAGATTTAACTTTAAAATGCTTTTCTGAAATCAAATGTTCTGCTTTATTTCTCTTTGCTGTTGGTATCAATTTTGAAGAATATTTTTCAACATTTTTTACAAAATCATCATGTTTTACATTTCCAGTTGCAGAAACAATTAAATTATCTGCAGTGTAATATTCTTTCATATATCCAAATAAATTATCTCTTGTAATGCCTGAAACTGTTTCTTCATTTCCAATTACAGGTCTTCCAAGTGAGCTATTTTTCCAAACAATCCCATTGAAAATATCCATTATCATATCTTCTGGGGAATCTTCATACATTTTTATTTCATCGAGTATAACTGTTCTCTCACGGTCTAATTCAACTTGATTAAAAGTAGAATTTAGAAGCATATCAAAAAGCAAATCAAGTGCAAGATCGATATGTTGACTCATCAATCTTACATAAAAACAAGTCTGTTCTTTACCCGTAAAGGCATTCATCTGGCCTCCTACTCCATCCATTATCTCTGCAATATCAGAAGCAGTTCGAGTAGGTGTGCCTTTAAAAAGCATATGTTCTATAAAATGCGATATTCCGTTATTTTTTTCATTTTCATTTTTAGAACCTGTATTTGCCCAAATTCCAATAGAAGCAGATTGAAAAAAAGGAATCTCTTCTGTAACAATCGTCAATCCATTGTCCAAAACAGTTTTTTTGTACATAAATTAATCTGTCCACCTTAATTTTTCAAATTCAGTCTTTATTAAATACGAAAACACAAGAAAAAATCCTTCATTTTCCTTTTTTATTTCTATCTGATTTTTATAGAAAAAAAAAGGATATTAAAAATATTTATTGAACTTTATAATATTTATGCAAAATTCATTAGTGAATTACTAACTACATTTTTGTAGTTACTAAATATTTTAAACTAAACAAATGAAGGGACAAAACAATGAAGAATTTATCTCGTATGGCAGTAATGGCTATTTGCCTTCTATTAACTGCTATATTTACTTCAGCATGTGGTGGCGGTAAATCCACCCCAACAAATAATTCTGCTTTTTATTATCTATTAGCCCAACAGCAAAACAACGAACAGCAAAATAACGAACAGCAAAATAACGAACAGCAAAATAACGAACAGCAAAACAACGAACAACAAAATAACGAACAGCAAAACAACGAACAGCAAAACAACGAACAACAAAACAACGAACAAGAAGAGAATAACAATGAAGAAGAACCAGTAGCTAATACTGCAATTACTTTGACATTGATTGACAGTTTGAATGCAGAGAAAATAGCTTCAGCTGACATTTACTATTCTGTTGATAGCACAACAAAAAAATCAAGTGCTGATGACAAAGAGATTTTAAAAGCAACACCTAACGCTGATGATAACACAAAATTTACTGTTACATTTTCTGGTACCAACGATCCCGCTAATGTAAAAATAAAGGCTGTGATTACTTATGACAGTGAAGAAAATTGTCTCGATTATTTCTCAAGTTACGAAGGTAAAGAAGCAACAAACGGCAATTTCGATGTCGATTTTGAAAATAAAAATGGCGATTTTGCTGGAGGCACTGGAACAGACGATGATCCTTATTTAATTTCTCAGCCAAGACATTTTGTTAATATAAATAAACATCAAGAAGATTATCTATATCTTACTAAAAACTACTGCTATAAACAAACAACAGACATTGATTTTACACATCTTACAGGATTAAAAATAGTAAATGCTGATGATGACAAAGATATCACCATAGAAACAGTTAACGAAAAAGCACCTTTATATAACGACGGTCATGGAATAGAACCTATTGGAAAAGGTGAAAATCCTTTTATAGGTAGTTATGATGGTGATAATCACACTATAGATGGTCTTATACTTGTAAATCCAGATACAAACATTATTTCACTTTTTAATCAATCATTTATAAATCCAATGTCAACAGAACCAGAATATGGAATACGACCACAAATACGACCACAAATACGACCACAAATACGACCAATACAAACAGAACCAATACTAATATCAGAACCAATACTAACAGAAATAACAAACAAAGAATTACTTAAAAATTTGACTATTGGTAAAAACTCAATATTTTTTATTGATGAAAATAAAGAAATTTATAATAAGTTAATTGTAAGTCTAATAACTTCAATAAACCCTTCACTGCCAATGTCATCTAATGAACCAGTCTATATAACAGACAACCTCGAAAATACTGAAAACATTGTTAATATTGAAAATATTGAAAATATTGAAAATAATGCAAAAATTATTGTTAAAAATATAGAATCAAATCAATGTCTTATTTCAGGAATAACTCCATTAATAAGTAATATGACACTAAATAATTGTACAAATAATGGAAATATCACTATTTACAACAATAAATTTAACGGTGACTTATATGTAAATGGAATAGCTAATAGTGAATCTATTTTCTCATTGATTAACAGTCAAGAAAATGAAGATATGATGTATGATTTTTTAATGTCTACATTACAAAATCAACAAATAAATAAAATATCCAACTGTACAAATAATGGACATATTACTATTACAAATTGTGAAAGTAATTCACCTGATAATAATTTTCAAACTTATGTTAGCGGCATTTTAGGAAATAATATGAGCCCAAAGGAAGCCTCCTCTATTATTATGCTTATTATGTATTTCAGCAATGGTAATAATAATTTACTAACTACAACTACAACTACACCTATACCTACAAATTCAGATACAATAACAAATTGTATAAACTATGGACATATTCTAATAAGTGAAAATAAAGATATGTCTTTATTCAGCGGTGGAATTATGTCAAATTTAATACATTTAGGCATTTCAAAAATAAATATTGATAATCTAACAAATAATGGATATATCACTATAACAGATAATACTCTATCCGAAACAAATACTAACTCAAATAAAATATGTGTTAGTAAAATATTTTCAATATTCATCAATATGCAAATGTTCTATAATGATAATTATGGCAGATTAGACAGAGATACTATTAATAATACAGGAAATATGACTATCGAAGATAATGATGAAAGGTATGAATTTGAAGATAACTATATTGGCGAGGACGAGTTGTTCTTACTGTTACCCCTTAGGATTTAACAACAGGTTATAATACTACTTAACTTACAAATTACTTAAATAACAGTTAGATAACAGAATAAAAAACAAGCAGTTGAGATATGTCACAACTGCTTGTTTTTTTATTCTGTCCAGCCCAATTTTTCCCTTATTGTTGCATAAAAATCTTTGTTAAAGGAAATAGTTTTTAAATTCTTCTGCATTTTTTTTATAAAAACTTCATCCCCTGCAGACAATTTATAAGTTAAATGACCATCAAGCGAAATAGCCATATAATCAGAATCTTTTTTATCATATATTCTCAAAACTTTATCTGTTGGAATAATAAGAGGACGAGCAGATAAAGTATGTGGTGAAATAGCTGTTAAAATCATGCACTCGACATCGGGGCTTACAATAGGACCACCTGCAGAAAGTGAATAAGCTGTCGATCCACTGGGAGTTGAAATTATAAGACCATCTGCCCTATATGTTCCACCATAATCTTCATTTATAAAAAAAGAAAGTGTCAGAAGCCTTGTAAATTCACTTCTATAGACAACAGCTTCATTTAATGCAAAATTAGAAAAACAAATTTTATCATCGTTTTTGACAGAACATTCAAGAGCAACCCTTGGCTTTATCTCATATTCACCATCTAAATATTTACAAAAAACCTGTTCACTCTCAGCAAAGCCTGCCTCTGTCAAAAATCCCAAAGTTCCTGCATTTAATCCCAAAATAGGAATATCATTTTCAATGGCAAAATGAGATGCTTTTAAAAAAGTGCCATCTCCCCCAATGCTTATAATAACTTGTGAATTTTTAAAAACAGAGTTATCAATTTTATCGGAACCCAATTCAACAATGGAAACAGAATGATTCCGATTTTCAGATATATTTTGTAAACTCTCTGCCAATCTCTTTGCTTTTTCTGTTGGAGAAATAAAAAAAACAATATTCATTTCTATAATCCTAAAAATAGTTAATTATAATAATTTATTTTTTATCTTCAAAAAATTTCCACGCTTGCTCTACTATTTGCGAACAATCACACAAATTTTCTGCTTTAGATTTTGAATATAGCATTAAAAATTCAATATTACCAGAAGGTCCTTTTATTGGAGACCAAGTGCATTTTACAGGATAAAGGCCTGCATTTTTGCCATATATAACAGCATTTTCAAGCACAGAAACATGTATTTTCTTATCCTTTACAACTCCTTTTACAGTTTTACCTTTCCCAGCTTCAAATTGTGGCTTTACAAGTGAAACAATAATTCCATTGTCTTTTAAAAGATTATATAATGGAGGAAGTGCAAGATTAATCGAAATAAAAGAAATATCTATTGTTATTAAATCAACTTTTTCAGGTATTGTAGAAGAATCTATATATCTTATATTAAAATCTTCAATAACAATAACTTTGTTATTTTGCCTTAAACTCCAGTCAAGTTGACCTTTGCCAACATCGACAGCATAAACTTTTTCAGCTCCTCTCTGCAGAAGACAATCTGTAAATCCACCAGTAGAAGCCCCTGCATCAATACAAATATAATTACTGGGTTTTATATCAAATTCATCGAGAGCGTGGGCAAGTTTTATGCCTCCTCTGCTGACAAACTGTTTTTTAGGAATTTCTGCAACAATTTGATCATCAGGCTTTACATAATATCCTGGCTTTCTCTCTTCTTTTCCATTTACTTTTACAAAACCTTGTATAATATAATTTTGAGCAAGTTGTCTGCTATCAAGTTCAAATGTTTCATGAATATATATATCAAGTCTCTTTTTAGCCATTTTTCCCCTCTTTTGCAATTTTTCAAATTTCTATGTTTTCGACAATTTCTCCATTTTGCCTTTATTTTATAAAAACAAATAATTTTTTGTTAAATTTTTGTTTAGGAAAATTGCTACAAAAAGGAAAAATTAATATAATAGATAATAACTATAAAAAATAAAAATAAGCAAAATTAGCTCCTTCATAAATGAAAGAGGTTAAAAATTAGGAGAATTAAATGAGAAACAAAAATTTTTTACTTCTCTTTTTGTGTATTTTGTTTTTTGCTATATTTAC
>CADAWZ010000133.1 GCA_902791745.1 uncultured bacterium | reverse complement strand
TTTTGGGTTTATTTGTTGATGATTCGAGAAGAATTAATCAGCGATTATATTTGATCAAAAGTAAACTTGATGATGTCGGTTTAACTTCTGATTGGATTGAGTTTATTCTGGAATCTTTCGGATTTGCTATTGGTTGGGAGGAAGAAGTCAAAAGTTTAAAAGTAAATGCTCCAATTTCGACAAATGCTCCAAAAGTCAATCCACAACAAGAAGTAAATACAAATATTCAAGATGTAGTTTTGAATAATAAAGTTTTGGAACAGCTTGGAATAAGTGATACTCACAAAAAATCTCTTACAACACTTGATATTCCGTCTACATATAAAACTTTTATTGGTACAATTTATCGGATAATAAAAATAGATAATGAAGTATTTAAGGATTGTGATAAATTACAAAGTGTTACAATTCCAGATACAGTAACAGAGATAGGGGAAAGTGCTTTCGAAAATTGCAGGTCATTAGAAAAAATAAATATTCCTGAAAGTCTTACTAAATTGGGCAATAGAGCATTTGCAAATTGTAAATCACTTGCAAATATAACTCTTCCAAATGATATAATAGAAATTGGAAATGGTGCTTTTGGTGGCTGTTTTTCTTTGAACACTGCGGTTGTTCCAAATAGAGTTACAAAAATATCAGAAGGGCTTTTTGGTAAATGTAAATCTCTTGTAAATATAACAATTCCCAATGGAGTAACTGAAATATGCGATTTGGCATTTGCAGGTTGTGAAGTTCTCAGTGGTCTTTTTATTCCCAAAACAGTAATAAAAATAGGAAGTAAGGCATTTGCAAATTGCAAATCTCTTGACAGCATAATTATTCCAAATACAGTTACAGATATTGGAGCAGAAGCCTTTGGCGGTTGTAGTAAATTACAGCAGTTTACTTTGCCAACAAAATACACGATTTTTAAAGATGATGTAAATAAACAAGTTGATTTGACTTCAAAGGGAAAAGTGCAGAATACACAAATACAATCGCCACCTCCACCAGAACCAAAACCAATTCCAAAGCCAGTTCAACAGACAGAATCTCCTTTTAAAAATGCAAAAGTTGGTGATTATATAAAATTTGGTAATTATCCACAGACGGCAGTTGGTGGCATTTTACCTATTGAATGGCAGGTGTTGGCAATAGAAAATAATAAAATACTTGTTATTTCTCGTTATGGTCTTGATGCAAATCGTTTTGATGGTGGTTCGAATAATTGGAGAAATAGTGAAATTCGTAAGTGGTTAAATGGTGATTTTTATAATAAAGCCTTTACTGACCAAGAAAAGAAATATATAAATCTTTCTAATCTTTCAGATCTTGGCACTACTGATAATGTTTTTTTGTTAAGTAAAGAAGAGGCAGAAAAATATTTTGCTAATGATAATGTGAGAAGATGTAAAGCTACTGATTATGCTAAAAAGAATGGTGCTTGGGTAAGTTCTGGTGGTTTTTTGTTTGGTGGTGAGCATTCTAAGGGTTATAGTTGGTGGTGGCTTCGTTCTCCTTGTCCTGCTCTTAGTGGCCTTGGTTATCGTGTCAATAATGTCGGTTTTATCAGCGACTTCTACTTTTTTGACAATGCTGGTGTTGTTGTCCGGCCGGCTTTATCTATCAATCTTTAATCAGTGCCGTTAGGCACTTAATCTGCGCCTTTAGGCGCTGTGTCTTAAAAGATAATAATTTTTTGATGATTATGGATTTTAGCCTAGGGAGCGACCGTGGCAATCTCAACCACTTAATTTAAATTTAGTAGTTTATGAAGTAGATCGTGCAGAAAATTTAAAATAGAATCGATCGACTTAATTTTAAAAATAATAAAAAGGGGGAAAATATGAAAAATACAATATTTAAAATATCATTTATTTTGGCAATATTTTTACTCTCTGTTTTACCTGTAAATGCCCAAGAAATCAAATTAGAATCTTTGGGCGGAATTCATTTAAACGACAGTACACAATATGTCAAAAAAATCTATGGTGAACCTAAAAAAATAGAGGAAAGAGAATTTACATCAAGACACGATGTAAATTCAAAATATAAAATTACAACTTTTTATTATAATAATTTTAGAATATATCTTTTTAAAGACAAGGTAAAATATATTGTTTCTTGTGGAAGAAACGGAATCAAAACTTCTAAAGGAATACAAGTTGGCGATTCTGAAGAACAACTTTTGAAATTTTATAATTTACCTGTTGAAGACAATACATATGTATTAAATCAGCCAATGGGAGAGATAAACGAACTTTATACTTGTTTTAAAATTCAAGAAGGTAAAATTATAAGAATAAATATAAATGAACAGGCAAATTGGGATTTACTTCAAAAGATTCTCGACTTGGAAGAACAATTGAAATAAAAAAGTTGTTATAAAAAAAATCCAATAGAACCCAAAAATTAGGAGTAAAAACATGGATTGGTCTCCAGAGAAAAAAGAACTTTTCAAATTTGAAGATAATTATTGCGTAAAAGCAGGAGCAGGAAGTGGCAAAACCGCTGCACTTGTCAATTTAAATTCTTGTTTTATTGACGGCACATCATCACTCGGTTCTGTTGGAATTGATGAAATTTTGGCAATTACATTTACTGAACTTGCTGCAGGTGAGATGAGGGAAAGACTCTGCAGAATAATTGATGAACACATAAAAAATACTTCATCGGAAGATTTAGATGAATATTGGAAATGGCAAACAACAAGGCGTATGTTTGCAGGGGCTCACATTTCTACATTCAATTCATTTTGTCTTAGAGTTTTGAAAGAAAATCCACTTGAAGCTGGACTTGATGTAAATTTTGAAACTGTTGATGAAATTGGAGCTTCAGAACTTTTAGAAAAAAGTTGTGATTCTGTTATTTTATCTCTTGCCAATGAACCTGAATTTGAACAAGTATTGTTCAATTTACCACACGATAAATTGAAAGGTCATATTTTTGGAAGATTTGAGGAAATAGAAAATACAAGTGGAATTTCTTCTCTTAGAGACAAATTAAAAAATGCCTATAATCTTGCTTCTACAGATTTTATAAGATATGTAAATATTTTAGTTGGTTCACTTAGTTTTATAGATTCTTTCTGTTCTAATGCTTCAACAAAATCAAAATCAAAATATTTAGATACTTGGAGATTTTTCAAAGAAAAAATAAGAAAATTTATTTACGATGCAACAGATTCGAAATTTGAAAATATTTTTGCTCTTGAAGACAAAGAAAATGCAACAAGATATATAAAAGAATTTAGGCGTTTACTTCTTCCAATTGAAGATTTTAGAAGAGAATTCAAAAATAGTGCAAGAGACGAAGATTTAAAAGAAGAAGTCAACAATATGAGACAGAGTCTTGAAGCTGTTGTCTCTGTTTTTGAATTTTTAACTTCTTATGAATTGACAGATAAATTAATAACAATTTTTGAGATAATAAAAAAAGATTATACTGAGCGAAAAAAAAGTTTAAATTGTGTCGATTTTCAAGACCAAATGACTCTTGTAAGGGATTTATTACAAAAAAATCCAAGAATTAGAAAGCGTTACATAGACAAATTCAAAGCCGTAGTTGTAGATGAATTTCAAGATGTCAATAAACTTCAAAAAGACATTGTCTATTTATTGTGTTCAGATGAAAGTAAAAATACACAAGAAAAAGTAGACCTCGACAAAATAAAACTACAAAATAAAAAACTTTTTGTGGTTGGTGATTTAAAACAATCTATTTATGGATTTAGAGGAGCAAATGTCGCTGTTTTTTCTGATCTTATTGACGAAATGGAGACAAAAAAAACAGGCAAAAAATTAACTTTTAGAGAGAATTTTAGAACTGTTGGTAATATAATTGAGCCATTGAATAACTTTTTTGAAAATATAATGAATTCTGCCAAATTTGAAGGTTCTATAAATAAATACACAACAGAATTTAATAAAGAAGACGATTCTTTGATTCCAATTAGAGAAAATTTTTCAGATTCACCTTCTATTGAATTTATTACCCCCACAAAATATTTCAAAACAGCAAGTCAATTTAGAGATAATGAAGCAGAGAATGTTGCTCTTTGGCTTTTAAATCGTCTTCCAGAAATTTGTGTTGAAGACAGATATAACAAGGGAGAAATTAGAAAAGCAAAATTTTCAGATGTAGCTATTTTATTTAAAAGAACAACTCATTTAAATATATATTTGAATGAATTAAAAAAATATTCAATACCTTATGCTTTAGAAAATGGAAAAGGCTTTTATAAAACAAGTGAAATAATAGATATTTATTCCATTATTTGTATTTTATTTGGAATAAATACAGATTTCTATCTTGCTTCTTCATTAAGATCTCCATTCTGTGGAATAACAGATGAAACACTTGCAAAATTATTTTCTTTTTTAAATCCTGCTGAAGAAATCTTAAATTTATTTAAAAATAACGACGAGGATGAAGAAACAGAAGAATTTAACTATAATATTGTTCAAAATTCTATGTTTGAAAAATTTATGTCTTCTACATTATCAGGTGCTGATTTAAAAATATCTGATGAGGAGTTACAAAAAATTGAAGATTTTAGATATATAATAAAAAGACTTATCTCTGTTTCTAAAGTTCTTTCTCCGTCTACACTTTTAAGAAAAATTTGTAGTGAATTTAACTATTTTTACATATTAAAAGGCTTATATTTAGGTACTGCAAAAATAGCAAATGTTGAATATCTTATTTCTATTGCTGAAAATTACGAAAACAATATTTCATCTTCTGTTATTGATTTCATTGAATTTTTAAACAAACAACAGAGAAGAAATACAGAAAGAGAAGCAACAGCATTTTCAGAAAACGCTGTAAGGATAATGTCTGTTCACAAATCCAAGGGAATCGAATTTCCAATAGTTATTCTATGTGATGTCTGGACAAGTAAAAAAGTTGATCCATCAACAATAGTTTCAAGTCCTAATTTGGGAGTTTGTTTAAAACTAAAAAAGACAAACAATAAAAAACAAATAAATTATCTTGTAGAAAAAATAAATTTAGAGAACGAAAAAAGAGAAGATGCAGAAAGTCTTCGTTTGTTATATGTTGCTTTGACAAGGGCAAGAGATTATTTAGCAATTTTTATTCCCAATTCTGAAGCACAAACAACCTACAGTAAAAAAGAAACTATATTGACATACAAAGCCCAAGATTGGTATTCTCTTTTTCTATTTTTTTTAGGAACAGATTTTTGGAAAGAAAATTTTGCTATATTGGAAAATATAAGATTATTTGATGCTGTTTCCCCTCAAAATATGCCTTATGTAAAAAAAGGATTTATTTCAAAGATAATTTCTTTAGGAAATTTTGGTAAAAAATTTTCGATGAGGATAACAACTCCTTTATTTGAAGATATATCCCAAATAAGTGATAAACTTACAAAATTTTCTCCAAATTTAAATTATGATTTGGAAATTGTTCCAAAAACAAAAGACGATACTGCTAATTTGTCTTTAGATATAGAAAAAACATTGCAACCAATAGGCGAATATGGCAATATTTTATATTTGACACCTACAAAAATATTGGCTTGGTTTTTATGTAAAAGAAAATTTTTGTACGAAAAGTTTAGAGAAAGTGGTGAAGGTCTTTTTGGAAAAATTGAGTTGACAGGCACTTTTTTTAATAAAGCAGTAGAAATTGGAAGTATTGTACACTATTTATTGCAAAATATAGATTTTTCTTCCTGTGATACTAATACTTATAAAGATGAATTAAAGGATTTTATACAAAGTGAAGATTCAAATTTAAAAACAGTTGAACAGGATACAAGAGATTTTGCAATAAAAGCAGTAACAAATTTTCTTTCGATTCCAAAAGAGTTAAAACCATTTTACAAACTCGATTCCGAATTTTATCCAGAACACAACATTTATTATACTATTGGCAATGATCCCATCTTGTATATTGACGGAACAATAGATATGATGATAAAAACAGCTGATAATAAAATTTGTGTTATTGACTATAAAACAGGTTCGTTTGAAGAAAATAAGGCAAGATTTTATGAAAACCAAATTTTGACCTATATGCTCGGCTTGTCAAAAATATTTGATTGTAAAATTATTTACGGATATATTGTTTTTCTAAATAAAGAAAAAGTTTATGTACATAAAGTAAATTTTGAACAAGAAAGAGTAAATGCTTTTGAAAAGATATTAAAAGAAAATGGAAATAATATATTGAATATGCCATTAATTGAAAATCTTTGGGAAAAAACAGATAATATTGAAAATTGCAAGCATTTTGAATGTCCATATCAAAATCGCTGTTTTTTACAATAGGTGAAAATTAATCAACTACAGGGTATTTTAATTGTCTATTTTTAGCTTTTTCTATTACATCTTTATTTTCTTTATTATTTCTTATAAATATAAATTCTGTTGGAGTTTCTACAAGACAAAACCATTTTGAATTTTCAAATAGTCTTTCACATAGATTTTTACCATTTGTTTTGTATTTTAAGAAATATTTTCCACATAATACTAAATTTATATTGTATTCATCAAAATATCTTCCAACTGATAATTGCCACCATAAATCAGGAGCAGGTAATGCAACTGTTGTTACAAAAAAAGTGGCAGATATTATTGCTATTATTGCAAATATGTTTATTAATTTGTCTTTAGATATATTTTTTTGTTTTTGTATTATTTGTTAAAATCCTCTAAAATTCACAATAAAGAAGCTATTATTTTTAAGGGCTTCTTTTTTATTTGCCTTTTTTTGTAAAATTATGATAAAATAAATAATAGAAAAATTTTGAGGAAGGAATAGATTCTAAAAAAATATTTTGCCTAAAGAAAAGGAGAGAAAAAACTATGCAAAAATTACCTATAGGTATTCAAAGTTTTGAAAAAATTCGTACAAAAAATTATCTTTATGTTGATAAAACAAAACAGATATTAAAAAGAGGG
>CADAWZ010000132.1 GCA_902791745.1 uncultured bacterium | reverse complement strand
GCTAATATATCAAATTTATGGAGATCATTTGCATCAATGACAGCTGCATCCATACCTGTTTCTTCCTTTACAGCTTCCATTTCTTTCTGTGCATTAGCAGGTCCCATAACAACATACTTATCAAAAGGAGGAAGAGTACCTGTGCAATCATCAATAACAGAAGCATCCTTTCCAGCAACACGATAAAAATCACCAGAACGACCAACAATTCTTCCCAACATACCAATTACAACGGCTAAAATAATTCTCCAAGTTCCAACTTCATCCATTGCTTTTCTCATACTATATGGTGAAGAAAGACTTGAATCTGGCAAGAAGAAATGGCTTAAAAACACTGCCAATCCACCTGGATTTACATCATCAACATAATAAACCCTACTCTGAATTATGGCCAAAGCACTTTCTGCTATTGTGAATATATTATCCTTATCAACCTTTATGTATTTCTTTATAATATCAGATAATTTTTCACCTGGCATCAAAATATGGGTTCTAACAGGTTTAACAAGCGATTTTAAATCATCAGGTGTTTCTTTTGTTATTGGTTTATCAGGAACTTCAAACATTGATGTCAATGTCAAAGGAGATTCAGCTTTCTTAAAATCTGCAAATTTTAAAGGAATTTGTGTTCTCTTAAATTGCATTAAACCTCTTCCATAATGTCTCATCAAAAGATCGACATTAAAAGTCTCAAGGTCTTCTTCTTTAAATTTACCCTCTATTGAAAGAAGAATCTTCAAAGTAGCAGTTTTGTTTGGTTTTAAAACCAATCCTTCCCAATAATCATCAAATCTCACATTCCCCATATTTATAATCCTACAGGAAATAATATTGTATCTAAAAATATCTCCCTTAGGTTGCAATCTTGCATTTAGATCGATAATAAGACCATGTTGTCTTCCTGTATTTACAACAGGAACTTCAAATGCAAGTCTCAATCCTTTATCATCTTTTTCATACTCAAAATTTTGCAATTTCTCCAAATCTGGATAAATATTACAATCCCCATGACGCCATTGCATTATCTTTCCAGCAAGGAAAAATAAAAAAATACAAGCAAAAATGGCAGAAATAACTATCACTATTACATTCATAATTTTAATAAATACCTCTATTTTATTATTCTAACAAAAAAGATTTTCTAAAATAATTTCTTTTCACCTTCTTTAAAGGAAAATAATATTATTTTCAAGAAATCTTAAAAATTACATCAAAGAAATCCTTAGAAATTATGTTTAAATTTGTATCAAGTTTTAATGGAAAATACTGTGCAATGCAGGAAGATAATAAAATAACCTGCAACCAAGACAGTGAAGATAAATGGACACAAGAATATCAATATAAATATCTCCGCTTATTATTTATCGGAGATAATGGTACTATTGTCGCAATTGCAGATGATTCTGTAATAAAAATATATATTGATAATTGCTCATCTCCTGAAATAATTGACTGCCTTTCTAAAAAAAATCTACTCGAATTAGATGTTGTATTGACAAATTTAGATATGAATTCAAATGGCACTCAACTATGTTTTAGTACCCAAAGCAGAGCTCATAACTTTGCAGAAGGTGTCCAAAACTTTTTTACAATCCCAGGAGCAAAAAAAAGTTTAGTAATAGATAGAATACATTTTTATAGTCTTATAACTGGGCAAAAAAAAGATTATTATGAACATAAATCTGAATACTTAGGAGAACACAAATTTTTATGGGCAACTTCTAAAGACTTCTTTTGGATTGCAATTGCTGAACCTGAAAAAAAACTTGGTATAATACAAACAAAAATTTCCCTCACAAGTGTACAAGAATTTACAACATATAGAGAAGAAATATTAAAATATAATGCTAAAGTAAAAAAGTTATTTGTAAATGTATCTGGAACTATAGCTGTAGAAGTAGAAGATGAGCGAGGAAAAGCTACTATATTAATGAAATACAACGAAAGATCAGAAAGACTTGAAATGAAACCGACCCAAACCTTAGACAATTTGGGAATGGATTATGTTTCATTTAGAGATACAGATGATGAAATAGTTATAAAAACATTTGATAATTATGTAAAATGTTATGCTCCATTAAAATCATTAAATGAGATGAAAATACCTTGGTCACTTCAATACATAGAAAAAAATGAAATGATGTTATTAATGAAAGATAAAGGAATTTTCTCTATAAATAGAACTTCTTTTGATTCATTGGCTACAGATGCCAAAAGATGGGAATTTATAAAAAATAGTATATTTGAAGCAAAAGAACAGAATGAAAGTCCACAAGTATTATATGCTCCAAATAGATTTAATTTAACTAAACAAACTCAAAGAAGACCTATAGTAATAACAAATACATTAGCTCCAGTTGAAAATAATCCAATTAAACCAAAGAAAACGAGTATTTATGCACCAACTCCTATATATAAAAAACCTACATCTAATAGAAGACTAAGTCTAAGTTTAGGAAATACATCTACAAAAAATAAACAAAACCCAAATAATAATTTAGATTATTCAACTCCTGAATCATTTTTCGGAGATATTGGAAACACTGATACAAATTATAATCAATATGATCATGACTCTAATTCACAATACGAAGAACAATTCAATGAAAGTAATAATGAAGAATTTAATTATTATTCTGCTATAACAAATGAAGAAGAACCCAAACCACAAAAACAAGAATACATGCACGACATGATCAGAAGAATTTCTGCAGAAAGAACAAAAATGCAGAAAAGGATAGATATTCATACACAAGAAGTAATTAATGTACCTTCTGATGATAATCAAGAAAAGCCCAATAAGGTAGATAGATTGTCTCCTGAACAAATAGAAAAAATCAAAGAAGAAAAGAAAAAAATAAATAAACTTGTCTCTGTACTTGAGGAAAGATTTATCCAAGGCGAAATAAGCGAAGAAACTTACAAAGAATTAAAAGATAAGTATATAAAGAAACAAATGTTAATTGATAAATACAGTGTGTGAAATTAACTTAGAATTAAGGGGCTGTGAAAAAAATAAATATTTTTTCAAGCCCTATTTTTTATTATAAAAGTATTTCTTTAGCTATATTATAAAAATCATTCAAAGATAAATTTTCTGGACGTGCTTTTTCATCAATACCAACTTTTTTTAGTAATTCCTCAGGATTTTCAACAAGTGATTTGAGAGAATTTTTCAATGTCTTTCTTCTCTGTTCAAAAGTGATTTTTACGATAGGCTTTATTTTTTCAAATGGAATGTCAAAATTACTTTTTTCTCTCAATGAAAGATGTATAAAAGCAGAATCTACTTTTGGCTCAGGTGTAAAAGCTGTTTTGGGAATTTTAAATAACAATTTTCTTTCTGCGTAATATTCAACAAAATGAGTTATAGCCCCAGATTCCCTTGAACCTTCTTTAGCACAAATCCTCTCCCCTGCCTCTTTTTGAACAGTCAAAAAAATGTCCTTAAAATATTTCCTATTTTCTATCAATTTTGTTATTATTTCTGTTGTCAAATAATATGGAATATTTGCATAGACATCGTACTTTTCATTTTTGTAAGTTAAGATATCTTCAATTCTTGATTCAGATATGTCTTGAAAATGAACATTTAATTTGTTGTCAAATTCTTTTTTTAGTTCACCAAGAGTTTTTTCAAAATCTCTATCTATTTCGACACAATCAACAAAATTAGCAACTTGCAAAAGTTCTCTTGTCAAAATTCCAGTACCTGGTCCTATTTCAAATACAAATTTTGGATTATTCTTTTTAAGTTCTTCTTTTATTTTTTCAACAAATGTTGAATCTGTCAAAAAATTCTGTCCGTATTTCTTTTTTGCTTCTATTTTTTCTTCAAATTTTTTATTTTGTTTTTTATTTTTTCCCATATTATTTTTCCATAAATTCGTACTTTGGAATTTCATTTACATATTCATCCCAACCGATGATTTGATCGTGCTGAAGTCGACCTATGACAATATATGGCTGTACATTTTGAGTTTTAGCAAATCTTTTTATTGCTGATAAAGTAAAGACATCATTTTCAACAAATTTTTTATAATCATTCTGATTTATCAATTCTTTATTTGCAAAATTGTCAGCCTCTAATTCTTCATCTCCTTTTGCAAATTCAAAATCAACTAAGTAATTATTTTCATCTTTGTTTAAAATATGTCCTATTTCATGAAAAAGACTAAACCAAAAGATATCTGCTCTATTTTGTCTCAATGTCATACACAAAATTATATTTTTTGATAAATAATTTTTTATAAATCCCTGTACAGGAGCTCCTTTAAAATATTTTACTATTTTAAAAACTATTCCACACTCAGCAAAAATTTTTTGTAATTCATTTTCTATGTTTTGAGGTTCTGAGAACATGAGACTTTTTATGAGTGGAAGTTTTTCTCTTAGTAAATTATAATTCAATTCATTTTCAATTTTTACTTGTTTTGCTATATATTCACAAGCACAGTGCCAAAAATATAGAACATAAGGGTTAATATTTACATTATTTTTTAACTGTATCCTATATGCTCCATAATGTGGCAAATTGGCAATATTAATTAAATTGCTAATTCTTGCAAATCTTCTCAAATCGAGTATTTTTTTGATATTGTCATCACTTTCATTTAAAACACCAATTTCATATAAATATGGCATTATTATTTTTATCTCTTTTAATACTTTAGATTCATCTTTATCTATATTGTATTTATCTTGTTCATCACTAAATTCCTTATCATATTTTGCTTGTAAAGTAACCCAATATTCAGCTTTAGGCTCATCAAGTGCATATTCTAATTTTCTTGCAAAATTATTTGTTATTGATTTCATGCCATTTATAATTGTAGATACATGCTTTTCAGTAACTCCAGTTCTTATTGCAAGCTCTTTATTTTTCATGCCTATTGATTTCAATTTTTTTTCTAATTCAACACCTGGATGTTTATTTTTCATAAAAAAACCTCCTTTATTTTAAGGATAAATTGTTAATTATGCAATTATGTTAAAATTTCCTTGTAGTTTTATAATTTAATTTTAAATAAATAGAAATATTTTATAAATATATATTTACATTTTAAAATAAAATAGTTAATATATATTTATAGATATTTTAACTTTTTAGGTAAAAAAGATATAAACTATCCAATATATGCCTGTATACTGCCACTTTGTCATTGCGAGGCTTTAGCCGTGGCAATCTAAGCCTGTAAATTATTATTTACTTAAAAATTAATTCGATCGCCTATATTTATTCAATTTCTACCTGGTCTGCTTAATAAACTACTAAATTTAAATTAAGCTGTTGAGATTGCCACGGTCGCACAGCTCCCTCGCAATGACATCGCCCCCTATTTAGTGCCTGTTGGGGTAGAAAATTCAAACCTCAACAATTCGTCTCGGTAGTAGGCATATTGTTTTTTCCGTTTTTCGATTTCAGCAGGTAAGCCTTCTTGTAAATCATTTGTATATTTTTCGAAATTATCCAAAATATCAACTATTCTTTTTTGGGTATCAAGTGGTGGAAGAGGGATAACAAAATCATCAGTATCAGGTGTAGCAATTTGAGGCATTGCACCTCTAACACTTTTCTTTATAAAATAATCTAAATTATTACATAAATAATAATAAATAAATTTTAAATTAATTTGATCTGACTTTTGAGAATACGACCAAAGCTCATTTTTATGAGTAAATGGTTTGTCGTAATATTCAAAATCCACTTTTCCACGAGATTTAACAATAATACTTGGAACATTAATTATATTTGAATTTGGAATATCTTCATAATTTACATTTGCAATAGTATTTCCACCTGCAAAAATACGAATTTCTCCATCATCTTTGTTAAGTTCTTTCATTTGAAAAGCTGTTATATTTATCCCTTTTTGTCGTTTACAAATACTTTTTAACATCACTGGACAATAGCCCCATGCAAATGTACAGAGCCTAATGACATTAGAAATTATTTCTGTTATAAATTCACTTATTGAATTGAATTGAATTGAATTGAATTGAATTGAATTGAATTGAATTGAATTGAATTGAATTGAATTGAGCAAATCAGAATTTTCAACTTCTGTCAAGCCTTTAATTTCTTTTTCAATCTTAGCAATATCGATTGGCTCAAATGTCAACAATTTATCTCGATAGAAATTGTACTGTTTCTTTCTCGCCTCAATTTCAGCAGGAAGACCAATTTGAAGATCGTTACAATATTTTTCGAAATTATCCAAAATATCAACTATTCTTTTTTGTTTTTCAAGTGAAGGAAGTTGGATTTCAAAATTTGATAAATTTTGTAAATTTAAATTTGGCTGAGCTCCACCTGTTATTTGTTTATTGATGTAATTAACCATATATTTAGAAGAAAGAATATATTTAATAAAACTTGGATTAACATTTTCTTTTACTCTAATTATGGCCAATGCTTGATTTGTATTTGCAGGTAACATATCATTTGTTACTAATAAAGTCTTTCCAATAGTTGCTCCTGCAATACAAAATAAAACATCATTTTCTTGTAATATTGATCTGCGTAAAAAATTATTATGTTGTTCTGAATCAACAAAAGACAATTTATCTTTGTTTAAACTATTTGAAGAAATAGCCTCTACTTTTATAAAATTTATACCACTTTCTACAAACTGCTTAGGAGTTGTTCCTTTTGTTATCCTTTCGCAGATTTCCCCTAATTTTACAAACTTTATATCTGTTTCAAAAGTCAACAATTTATCTCTGTAATAGGAATATTGTTTCTTTCTTAGTTCTTGTTCCTTTATTAGTTCCTTTATTAGTTCCTTTATTAGTTCCGTAAATGTATCGAGTATACGCACTATTTCTGCCTGAACTTCCAAAGGCGGAATTGGGATTTCAAAATCAGTAAGCATTTTACTATAAACATGCGGAATTGCTCCACCAACTTTTTTATGATAAATTAAATCTTGATTATTTTTCAAAAAATAATATACATATTTTTTATTTAAAATATTTTCATCATTAGGAGAAACAGAAAAACAATCTGCACAAAATATAGGAATATCCCAATAATTAACAAAACCTGCATAAACTCCAGAACCAGCGACTGTTATTGTTTCTCCAAATCTATTCGCTTCATTATGGTAAAATGCAGGTTTTTGACCACCTGAAATTACAGGAATATTTCCATTTATAGCCTGTTTAGATGTCAATGAAGAACCTCTTTTAAAATTACATACTTCCCCTAACTTTCTAAACTCAACCCCACTATTTTTTATTTCTTTAATTTTATTAAGGAGCGGATTTTCCGCTGTATTTTTTAATGCTTCTAAATTTGACATTCTGTTCTCTTCCATCGTTGTTATCGTAAAAATTTATAGCAGTAAATAAACCTCTTTTTAGCTATTTA
>CADAWZ010000131.1 GCA_902791745.1 uncultured bacterium | reverse complement strand
ATATTCAGAAGCCTCTTTTAGAGTTCTTATCTGTCCCATATCAGAGGCAGTTATTGAAGGCATTTCAGGAATTGAATCTTTCAATGAAGAGAAAATCTCAACTTTTTTTATTGAATCAATACCCAAATCAGATTCCATATCCATTTCTGGACTCAACATATCTTTTGGATAACCTGTTTTGTCGGCTGAAATCTCAATTACTTTATCAAGTATTCTTTCTATTGATTTAGTCTGTCCGTTGCTTATCTCTTGATTAATTTTATCATTTTGACTTGTCTTTATGTCTCTACTATCTTCTTTAGTCTCTACTATTTCTGTAACTTTTGGAGTTGAAACTGTTTCTTCAACTTTTATTTTTTGTTTTGGAATTTCTTCAATTACTGGAGAAATAACAGGCTTTGAAATAGAAATATTTTGAACTGGTACTGGCACTTGATTTCCACTTAAAGAAATCCTTATAGAATCAATAACAGCTCTTTGATTTTCGAGAAAACGCCTGTGTAAATCGGCTGTTTGGGATTGCATTTGTGAAATGAGATCGATAATCTCAGAGTTAAATTTTCCGTTCATATCTTTTTCTTGTCGTTTTTCTTCTTTCTCTTTGCTTACTTCTTTATAAACTACTACTTTTTGTGGTTCAATTTTAGAGGAATCGACATATTTTATATTTGAAGGTGGAATTACTTTTTTCTTTCTGTAATTTGCACCTGAAATTTTGACTGTAAATTTTGGCTTCTTTTCTTCTTTGGAAAGTGGATTCCATTTTGAAAAATCTATATCAAGTCTCAAGGTTCCCAATCTTGCAAGTAAAAGTGCGAGATCAAATACTGAATTTCTCTTCCCATTTGAAGAATTTACAGAAATTGCCTCATAGTCATTTTTATCTGCAAGGATATTATTGATGAGACCTGTCATTTTGGCACCTGGTCCACATTCAACAAAGAGTCTTATGCCGTCATTGTACATGTTTGTTATTTCATTTGCAAATAAAACTGGATTTGCAAGTTGTTTTGCAAGTAATTCTTTTTCTTTTCCAATTTCATATTTATATGATGTCATATTTGAATAGACATCACAATCAGATTTTTTAAAGTCTACATTGTCGACTGCTTTTGAAAATGGAATGAGGGCATCAGATACAAGTGAACTGTGAAAAGCAGCAGAAACTTTTAATTGCTTTGCTGTTATTCCTCTTGCAGATATTACTTTTACTGCTTTTTCGATTTCTGAAGTTTTGCCAGACAATACCATTTGTTTTGGTGCATTTACATTTGCTATAATCAAATCCAAATTTTCTTCTTTGATTATATCTGACAATGTATTATAATCTGTCATAACTGCACACATAGAGCCTCTGTCTCTTGTTTCTTTAGACGAAGACATAAGTTGACCTCTGAGTACAGAAATTTTTGCAAAGTCCTCTTCAGATATTTTACCTGCAAAACAGAGTGAAGGCAATTCACCATAACTGTGTCCTGCTGTTGCAACAGGATTAAATCCAAAATATTTGAGAACTTTTGCAACACCAAGAGAAACAGCACCGAGAGCTGGTTGTGCATTTTTTGTGTCTGTTATAATTTTTAGAAAATCTTTTTCAACGCCATATCTTTCGAATGGATATACAACATCTGAAAGGTAATAGCCATTTGCTTTTTTAAATTCTTTTTCTACATTATCAAAAGTTTTTACAGCTTCTGGGAAAAGACAAGCAATATCGAGAAGCATATTTGGCTTTTGTGAACCTTGACCTGGGAAAATAGCAGATATTTTTCCATTAATTGATTTATCTGAGAAGAAAATACCTTCAGAAAATGGACTGCTCTTTTCATCATCTAAAACTTTACTTAATTTTTGAACTAAATTTGAAGAATTGTAATCTTCAGATTTGACAACTGCAGTTAAAATATATTTTTTATCTTTTGAGAATGTTTTTCTATTTGAATCTGCTTTTTTACAGAAATCTTCCCAAGAAAGATTTGTAATATTTTTTATATCATTTGAAATTTCACTTTTTGAATCTGCTGAGAAAGTAATTATTTGAATTGATGAATCCCAATCTATATATTTTTTATCTTGATCAAATTCTTCAAGCACACAATGGAAATTAGTTCCACCAAAACCAAAAGCACTGACACCTGCACGACGTGGATAACTTCCATCAGAAATCCAAGGTCTTTTTGTTGTATTTACATAAAAATGACAATTTTCATCTCTAAATGTTTTTAGAGGAGGGTTTGCCTTAATTGTAGGAGGTAAAACTTTATTATAAAGAGATAATGCAATTTTTATAAGACCTGCTACACCAGCAGCTGCTTTACAATGTCCAATTTGTGATTTGACACTTCCAACAGCACAATTTCTATCTCCTTTTCCATAAGGATCAAAAACAGACATAAGAGAATTTACTTCTATTCCATCTCCTACTTTTGTTCCTGTTCCATGTGCTTCGATAAGTCCAACGGTCAATGGATTTATACCTGCAGATTCATAAGCTCTTTTTATTGTCAAAACTTGACCTTTTTCCTGTGGAGCAAATACCGAGGCACCTTTTCCATCACTTCCAGAACCAATTCCATCTATGATTGCATAAATTTTATCACCGTCTTTTAAAGCATCTTCATATCTTTTTAAAACGACAATTCCAGCACCTTCACCTAAACAAGTTCCATTTCCATTCTCTGAAAATGGTTTTGCATGTCCGTCAGGAGCCATTGCAGGCGTTTTACTAAAACACATATACATAAATATGTCATTAAATGTGTCTATACCACCTGCCAACATCATATATTCACGATTTGCCAAAAGTCGTGTACAGGCTATATCTATTGCTCCAAGAGAGCTTGCACAGGCTGCGTCGATAACACAGTTCATTCCGCCTAAATCAAAATAATTTGAAATTCTTCCAGAGTCAACATTTCCAAGAAGTCCAGGAAAAGACTGTTCTTGCCATTCGGGATAGTAAGAGCCAATTCTTTCTTTTACATCTTCTGCCATTTCCTCTGTTCCACCAGCATCTAAAACAGCCTTTTTCCAATACGGATGTCCTAATCTTGCTCCTAAATCAATGGCGAGTTTTTGAGCACCTGTTACTCCTAAAACCACACCAACAGCTTCTCTTTTAAATTGTTTTCCATTTTTTCCATAACCTGCATCAATAAGAGCATATTTAGAAGCATATAATCCAAGTAATTGTGAAGAATCTATTGCTTCAAGGTTATTTGGAGCAATGCCAAATTCCATTGGATCAAAGTCAAAAGGTTTTATAAAACCTCCTGTCTTACAGTAGGTCATATCTTTTGCTTTTTTGTCTTCATTATAATAGTCATCTATATTCCAGTGACTATCTGGAATTTCTCTTATTGCATCTGTACCATTTTTTATCAATGACCAAAATTTATCTTTATTTTCACTATCTGGAAATACTGCACTTATGCCTATAATAGCGATTTTCTTAGTATTTCTGTCAGCTTCACCCATTACAACTCCTTAAACAAATCACAAAAATTTAACTATATTAAAAACTGATAAAACAGCATTATTTTTTATAAAAAATTATAGAATTGGAAAAATTCTATATTTGTAATAAAAAAACCTTTATTAATATTTAGAAAAGTTTATATAAATAAATTCAATTAAAAAAGGAAAATATTGTTATTTTTTTGAAAAGTGTTATATAAAAAAATTGGAGCAATTTTTATGAACATAATTGATGAATTAAATAAATATATTGAAAATAGTAAAGAATTTGTTCTCGCTACAGTAGTTGAAGCTGTAGGAAGTACGCCTGCAAGAGCTGGTTTTAAAATGATAATTTCTAAAGATGATTTTGTTGGAACAGTTGGTGGCGGTGCACTTGAATATAAAACAGTTGATCAGGCAAGAGAACAGCTAAAAGAAAGAAAGAGTATTTTGAAAGAGTATGATTTAGCTGAAATTGGAATGACTTGTGGTGGATATGTAAAAGTATTTTTTGAATATATGCCAGGAGGAAAAAATCTTTATATTTTCGGTGCAGGACATGTTGGTCAAGCAGTTAGTCCAATAGCAAATCAGTTGGGATTTAAAGTAACTGTAGTTGACAATAGACCTGAAGTGGCTACAAAAGAAAATCATCCCAATGCGTATAAAGTCATCTGTTCAGAATTTAAAGAGTATATAGAAAATACAGTATTTCCTGATAATTCTTATGCTATAATTGTAACGAATAAACACAAATTTGATGGGACAGTACTAAATGCTCTTTGTAAAATACCTGAAAAGTTTATTTATATTGGAATGATTGGCTCACTTCATAAAATTGGATTAGTTATGGAAGACCTCAAAAATAACGGTGTTACAGACGAACAGATCGAAAAAATTTATACTCCAATAGGTCTTGATATTGGGGGAGATTCACCTGCTGAAATTGCTGTTGGAATTATGGCAGAAATCATAGCAATAGAAAATAAAAAACCTGCTCCTCATATGAAAAATAGATGGGCAAAACCAAAAGATTAATATAATTTCACATAAAAGAAGCTCTATTTTTTGAGTAGGGCTTCTTTTTTTATTTGCATTTTTTGTGATATTATAGTAAAATATCTAAAAGCAACTCGTTTGAGATTTACAAAAAATAATTTTCGTAAGGGAAGAGAGACAGAAGAGGGGAAAATGGCTAAAAATAAAGCTGAAGAGCTTACAATTGAAGAAAAATTGAATAATGCACTTATTCCAGTTGATAAACAACCTTATGAGATACCTAAAAATTGGTGCTGGGTGAGATTAGAAAATTTATTATCAGAGATAAAAAGCGGTACTACAGCAAAACAAGATAAAAGTAAGGTTGGTTATAATGTAACAAGAATAGAATCTTTACAAAATCAAACAATAGATTTTAATCGTTTAGGTTCTATTATAAATTCAGATCAATTAAAAGAAAATGATTTTTATATTCCAAATGATATAGTAATGAGTAATATTAACAGTGAAATTCATGTTGGAAAAACAGCCTTAATAACTAAAGAGATGTTGCCTTTAGTTCATGGAATGAATTTATTGAGATTAAGATTTAAATTTATTTGTATATCAAAATTATTTCAATATTATACTCAGTCTAATATATATAAAAATGAAGTACACAGGAGGATTCAAAGATTTGTAAATCAAGTTAGTATTAATTCTAAACATATAAATTCTTTGCCTTTTCCTCTTCCTCCACTTGCTGAACAGGAACGGATTGTAAATAAACTTGATAACTACATTTCTAAACTCAATGAGGCAAAAGAGAAGTTAGAAAAGGTTGTTGATACTTATAATTATAGGAAAAA
>CADAWZ010000130.1 GCA_902791745.1 uncultured bacterium | reverse complement strand
TATTATACATTTCAAATTAAGGAAAAGCACCGTAATCCCCATAATTTGAGTTTCACTTCATTATCTTTATGTAGAGTATCAAGGATAAATTATGGACTTTATATTACCTCTAACATTTTTAATATTTTCAAGTAGTGGTTATTCCATACTTTTTAAAAAAAATATATCTGAAACAATACCATTTACAATAATAATTTCATCGCTAACACTATACATATTTGGGATACTAAATATATTGCAAATAGGATTTTATATCTTATCAATATCTTGCCTAATATTCCCAGCATACTTAATAATAAAACATAAAGAGATAAAAAATATAAAACCTTTACTTCTAAACAATGGACTTTACATATTTATAATATTATATATGCTCATATATATTTTAAATTTAAATAGAGGATTTTCTTCATATGATGAAATATCCCATTGGGGACCAATGGTCAAAGAAATTTTAAGAACTGGAAAATTATATTCTTGCGATGAATCAACATTATTAGTTCACAAAGACTATCCACCTATTTTCCAAATTTGGGAATCATTTTGGTGTTTTTTATGTTTTGAATATAAAGAAACATTTTTATACAAAGCACTTCAAACAGCCTGTTTATCATTTTTCTTACCTATATTTACGGATAATTCAAAAAGAAATTTTTTATATTTTTTATTACTTCCAATATGCCTAATTTCAATATGTAACACAATTAATTTAGACGAAGGAAATTTTGGAACTACTATATATTTAGACGCTCCAATAGCAATATTAAGTGCCTACTGTATATATTTAACATTAAAGACAAAAAAATCAGATGAATTAAATTTATTTTACATTGTCCAAATAACCTTATCACTATCTTTTTTATTACTGACAAAACAAATAGGAATATATTTTTACTTAATAGCAATAAGCATATTTATAATTTACAAAACAATTGTAACAACAAACAAATTAAAAGTAACAGCTATCTTATTACTTATAATAATTCTGCCTATAGGAATATTTTTTTCTTGGAAAGAATTTTCAAAAAATTCTACTGCCCAATTTAGTACAAATAAAATAAAAATCAATATAATTCCTCAAATTATAAAAGGAACAGATAAAAATTTATCTTTTCAACATCAAACTTACTTAAATTTTAAAAATGCCATAGAAACACAAGATTTAGCAAAAAAGACAATAATACCTAATTTTAATTTTTTAGGTGCATCAATAATATTATTGATGTCAATATTTATTTTAATAAATATTGACCCAAAAAATTCAACAATATGTAAAATTTTTATTATACTATTATTTTCAGTTGCTTTACTAAACAAAATTACATATTTTACTGGACTAAATATACTAACAGGCTTCTTAATATTATTTATATCTCTAAGAGAAGATAAATTAAAATCAAATAGTATTTTTGTCATTTTATATTTAGGTGGATATGCCTATGCTCTTGCAATGATGATTTTGTATTTCTTCTGCTTTTCAGTTCCTGAAACTTTAAGGCTTGCCTCATTTACAAGATATATGAATACATATTTATTTTATCTATTAGCTATTACAAGCATGCTATTTTTTGAGCATATACAGAATTCAAAAAAAATTGAAAAAAACTTAGTATTTTTTTTAGCCTGTATTACAATCTTTAATATAGCAAAAAGTGAAATAAATTTAAAAATTCCCTACAAAAATAATTCAATAACAAATAAATATTTAGAGGATTCAAAGATAATAGAATCAAAAACAAAAGAAAATGATAAAATACATATAATTTCACAGGGCAATGATGGTTCTGCATTTTTTACACTATCATATTTAACATCCCCAAGAAAATATAATATGGATAATTTCAGTTTAGGAAAACAAAAGGAAAATTACATTTTTATAAAAGAAATAAAAATAAAAGATTTTTCTAAATTATTAATAGAAGAAAATTACAAATATTTATACATACAAAAAATTGATGAAAATTTTATAGAAAATTATGCTACTATGTTTAAAGATAAAAATCCACAGGAAAAAAATATCTACAAAATAGAAAAGCAAAATAAAGATAATGTTATGTTTGTAAAAGATTAAGAAAGGAAAAGAAATGAAGATAAAAACTTTTTTTACAATTTTAATTGCATTTTTTATAATATGCCTACCTGCATTTGCGGATGAAGAACAGATTGAGGGACAACCTTTAATAATAAGTGATGAGAACATAAATACCATAGAAAAGCATCTAAAAGATATGGAAAAATATCCTTTTGCTGTTCTACAAGTAACAAAAAAAGAACTGATTACAAAATCAATAATAAAATCAATAAAAGAATATGTAAACAATGGTGGAACAATTTGGTTTTATGACAGCAGGTTTGCAGATATTTTTGGAATGAAAAATAGCCCAATGGAAATTACAGGACTTGAAACAAAAGGAATTGAAGCCGAATACGGCTCAGGAAAAATGATAGGAGCTGGAATAGGTGTTGTTGCGTTGAAAGGAAGTATTATAACAAAAGGAATAAGAAGACTTGCTGTATTTGTAATATCTACAGATGAAAATAAGTATAGTGCTATAAAAGAAGAAGAAAACTTAACACCACTTTTAAGAGTTCCAACTCAAAAAAGCTTGGTTGGAGCAGTAAAAGAAATTGGAAAAGGCAAAGTAATATTCAAACCTCTTCTTTGGGAAAAACAATATGATGGTGCTTCTTTTCAAAGAAAACTAATAAGATATTCAAGAAATCCAAAATTTAAAGTAGAAATTTAACATAAATAAAAAAAGGCTATGAAAAAATATTGACTTTTTTCACAGCCCTTTTTTTTTATTTTATATAATATTCGTAAAGTAAATTATAGAGGGGAAAAAATTAAATAGTTTGTTATCTAATTTCACAACTTTTTGGGTGCAATACACTCACTTTAACATTTTTCTCTTTTTATTTTTCTAATTTTATTTAAAATAGAGAATATTTTAAGTAAGAACTTTCTTTTTAGATACTACTACGAGAAAAAGTGATGCAGTTCGTTGCATTGCACCGCACAAAAGTTGTTACAAAAGTTGTTCATTTAGAGTTTTTCACAATCCCTTTTTATTATATTATATACTATATTTTGCTTTTACCATTTTCAAGAATACATCTGTAATGACAGGATCAAATTGACTTGCTGAACCAGCCTTAATTTCTCTCATAGCTTCTCTCAAGCTCATACCATCTCTATAAGGTCTATCTGAAACCATTGCATCAAACGCATCACAAATAGAAATTATTCTTGCTTTGTATGGAATCTCCTCACCACCAATGTTGTCAGGATAACCTTGACCATCCCATCTCTCATGGTGATGTCTTACAACTGGCAAAACATGAGCGAGACCTGGGATTCCACTTAACATCTTTTCACCTATTATTGGATGTTGCTTTACAATTTCGAATTCTTCATCTGTCAATTTTGTTGGTTTATTTAAAATATCCCTTGGTATATATATTTTACCTATATCATGTAAGAATCCAGCATTCTTAACTTCTTCAGTTTCCAATAGTTCTGATAACTGAGCTTTTACTTCCTTTGACATAGAACTTGAATTCAAATCAAGATCAAGTTCTCCAAAATCATGGAACATCGCACTTTGTTGCAGTTCAAGTAAGAACTGTGGGTCTCTCATTCCAAGTTCTTGTGCCAATTCTGTTGATAAATCAATAACTCTCGAAGTATGTTCATACATATCATTATTAGATGTTTTCAACAACATAAATATCAACTTAGCAGCAATTTCATCTCCACTCCAAACTTCTTTATTTGACTTCTTTAAAGTAGCCTCCATACTTGTTGGAGCATGAGCTATCTTAGCAGAATTTTGTCTTTCCAAAACAACCGAAGATGTTTGAGATGAATTTATAGATTGATCTCTATCAATTCTTGCCTGTTGTGAATTAGGTTCAGCATTCATCTTTCCAGCAAGTAATAATGGAGAATTTGTATTTGCAACCTGTCCTCCTCCTTGTCCTTGTTGTGAAGATGCAATAGCTGAAGATGTCATCATATTTGTTTGTTTTGACATCTGATTTGTCTTATTAACATCTGAAGCATTATTACTCTGATTTGCAGAATTCATCTCACCCTGTTTTTTAGCAGATTCAGCATTATATAAACTTTGTTGTTGAGAAAAACTCATAAAGTTACGCCCTGAATTATTTGATGAATTTCCTCCAGAGTTTCTTCCCATACTTGCATTGTCAAATCTATCCTTATTTGAATCTGATTTACCTTTTTCTGTTTCCAAATTCTCATTTCTATGTTCTTGCTGAACTTGAGGTTTATTTGCTAATGTGCTTGTCTTTACAGCAGTTTCAGCATGATTTAAGGTAACTGGATCACTTTGTGCTTTATATTTTTCTGCTTCCTGAGCTTCTTTTCTCATATTATCACTTGAAATTTTAGCAGAACTCTCTTTTTGTTTATTCATCATTTTATTTCTCAAAGCATTTAATGCTTTCTGCTTTGTTGAAATATTAGAAGATGCCGACTTAGCTAAATCTTTTCCAACCCAATTTTCAAATTCTTCTGCCAAATCTTCTTTTTTAACTTGACTACTATCATTAAAATTTGAAAGTTTATTTGTAGAAACAACCCCTACATTAACAGCTGTTTTTATTTGTTCTTCTGCTTTTTTAGGAGACGGAATTACAATAGTTCCTTTTGATGCTGAACCCTTAATAATACTCGAATTTGATTTTAAATCAACATTTTTATTTTCAGAAGAAGTAGTTGAAACTTTATCTCCAGTGACCATAGATTTACTGGATTTATTAGGAACTATTCCATTTTTACCAATAACAACAGAATCCAATTTAGGCAATTTAGAAGTTGGAAATGACTCATTTTCAGCATTCACATTTATAGCAGAAATTTTTTCTGTCTTAACTTCAAAATTATTATTCTTTGCAAACTCAGAAAAAGCTAAAGATTTCATATCCAATTTTGTTGTAGCAAAATTAGAATTACTCAACTTATTATCAACAACAGGTTTATTATCTGAAGCAGATAGAGAGATATCCTTTAAAGAGGCCTTTTCTAAATCAGATAACTTAACTGTATTTCTTCCATTTGTATAATCATTATTAATACTAAACTCAACTGTTTTATACGCATTGGGCTTTGTCTGTTCACTATGTAAAGCATTATTAGGTGTAGATATTGCTTGCTGATTCTTTAATGAATCTTTAGGTAAAGTTGAATCATTTGTCAATGGTGGTAAAACAGTTGTTTTTGCTTGGTTATCATGTCCATTTGATAAAGGTGGCAAAACCGTTGTTTTTGCATGGTTATCCATACCTTTACCAGCTCCACCGATTGGAGGAGGCTGTGGACTTGGTATAT
>CADAWZ010000129.1 GCA_902791745.1 uncultured bacterium | reverse complement strand
GTCCTTCTTGAAAACCAAAATTGCTTTATATTATCTCTTGGAATAAAATACTTTTTTATAGGAGAATGTATATATATACCAGTAGGAGTAACCTCTATAGTAAATTTATTTAAAAATTTACTATAGAATCCATTAAAAACAGAACTTGCAATATACCAAAGCAAGCAAACAAATCCCTTGCTAAATATAAAAGGAAATAGACCTTCATGTAATACCATTAAAAAAAAGATAAACAATGGTAAATATTCGAATAATACATATTTATGATAAAAATCACCTGTATCAATATAACGAGAAATTTTGAAACCATTTGCTGTTCGTATAAATCCCTTGGGTTCTTTTACAGGTAATTTTTTATCTTTAGATTTATTTTTATTTATAAGTGAAGGTTCTGGAGTAAAAATAGCAGGATTTAAATTTTTATTACGCTCAATATAATCATTTTTTATATTATCATCAAAATTCGTATCATAACCAAATTGTTTTTGAGTAGCATTATGATTATTTAGAGTATTCTCTGAATTGGAATAATTGTTATTTAAAGAAAATCCCTCCCCACAATAAGGACAAACAGAAAATTGTTCTTCAGATTCATATCCACAAACATTACATCTCATCTAAATAACTCCATTATTATTTAAATTATCAAATATAGCCCTCTTTATATTATAATCATATTCACCTTCAACAGGTTCATCTTCAATATTTAAAACTCTTTCAAATTCCTGTTCTAAAAACCTTGCATAAGCTGGATTTTTAAAATCAAGAGCAGTATTCACAAATCGTGTACACTTTTTATCTGCCGAAGCAAAAAAATCATTTTTAAAAATAGGATCATTAACTTCAAAAAAAACAGTGCAAACACTTTTATATGTTGCAACATCAAGAAGTCCTTCCCCTATAGCATCATTTGCATATGATTTACCAAATGCTCTTCTACCTCCAATACCAGCCCCTCCCAATATTGCAAAAATATTTATAATAGCAGCTAAATCATTGTCAGTAACTTTAGTTCTTCTTTCAAACCAAAATTGTTTTATATTGTCTCTTGGAATAAAATATTTTTTCATCAAAGATTTAAAAGAAATGCCTTCAGGAGTAACTTCAATAGTACAATTATTCAATAATTTATTATATACAAAATTTATGCAACCAGCCAAAAAACAAGAGAAAAAAAAACTAATAACCATAAGCACTATTTCTTTTTCATGTAAATTAGAAAAAATTACATAAATAAGAGCTACAATATATAACAAAAATGACTTATAATAAAAATCACCATTGTCAATATTATATTTTATTTTAAAACCATTTTTAGTTTTAGTATAACATCTTGGTGCTACTGCAGGAAAATTTTCTGGATTTAAAATAGGCTTTATATTTTTATTTGGTATATTATCCTTACATAAATTTACAGTATTATCGATTGTATCTTTATTTAAATTTACAATATTATTATTTGAATCAATTTTATCAAAATCTATATTTTGACCACAAGAAGGACAAAGAACAAATAATCTATCATCTTCATATCCACAAATATTACATCTCATCTTTCCAACCTCAAAATTGACTAAAATCCCAATTCATTTAATATTTTATCTATTTTTTTGTTACCTTTAACTACATGCAATATTTAAACAACATTTTTCTAATGTAATTTTAATTCTCCCCTATCAGATATTCCCATTTTTTTATTATAATCATATTCACTTTGTACTGGTATATCAGAAATATTTAAAATTTGCTTTAACTCTTGTTCAACAAATCGTGCTTCAGAAGCACTTTGAAAAGAAAGACCTGTATTTATAAATCTTAGACACTTTTTATCTTTAGGCGTAAGTAAATCATTTTCAAATATGGGATTATCAACTTCAATAAAAACATTATACGATCTTTTAAATTCTTTTTCATTGTGAAACATATCACTATTTCTATAATCTCTTGAAGACTCTCTAAATATCCTTCCATATCTTCCTCTAAGAAACAAACTCATAAAAAAAGATGTATAATTAAATTTATCAACCATTTTGCTTATATTTTCAAACCAACAGTTGTTTAAATTTGCTCTTGAAATAAAATATTGTTTCATTGGAGATTTAACAGAAATGCCATTTACATCAACTTCAAATATAAAATTATTCATAAAAGAACTATATATATGATTTAATAGAGAAGAAAGTGGTAAAAAAATAAAAACACCTAAAAATATAATCCCCGTTAAACCATCAAAACTATCGAAACTATCGTTTGTAAGCATAGCAATAAAAATAACAATAAAACATAATATTGCCAAAACATTAACAGCAATATATCTACGATAAAAATCTCCATCATCAATTTGATGAGTGATTTTAAAACCATTTACAGTTTTTACAAATCCCTTAGGTTGAGTTGTTGGCAAATTTCTAATGACTGGAACAGGATTTTGAGTATTTTGATTTTGTACAACTATACCATTATAGTTTACATCAGAATTTGAATAATTATTTACATTATTATTGATAGAAGTAACTGGTTCTCCACAATATGGGCATATAGAAAAATTTTTGTCATCTTCATATCCACAAATATTACACTTCATGTCTAAATCTCCAATTTATCTATTCACTCAAAATGATTTTAAAAACCCAATTCATCTAATAACTTATCAGGAGAATCCGTTTGTTTACCCATATTTACAATTTGAATCATATTATTTCCAACTCTTGAACAAATAGTCGTCGTTACCAATTCTCCCATCTTCATAGTCATTACCATTCTCTTTACTTTTCCCTTATCAACTTCTTCTATTTTCATTTCTATACCTAATTTTTTTTGCATTTCCTTAGAGGCTTCACTATCCAATCCCTGGCTATTTTTCAATGAACTCATAAATTCTTCAGCTATTTTTTCTTCTTTAAATTCCATAAGTGAAGCTATAGACATATTAAAAGAATCAAAAGACATATTTTGTGGAGTTTTACCAGAAGATGCCATATCAAAAAGATTTGAATTCATAACCATTGTTGCATTACTAATTTTCGTCTTATCAATATTAGCATCAAATTTAGCTTTTGCCATATCTATTTGAGATTTATCTACCCCAGATTTTTCCAAGTCTTCCAAAGTTTTATATCCATATTTTTGAGCTACTTCAGTAAACTTTTTGGGAGTTATACTTTTACTTCCAAAACAACCTGTCAAAACAAACATTGTACATATACAAAGACCTATAGTAAACAAAATTTTATAATTTCTCATTTTTCTTTTCTCCATAATAAAAAAGTATTTTAATGAAATTCACTAAAATACTTTTACAGAATAAACAAAAAAACCTTTTTAGATAGTTTTACAATATAATATATCTTTTTTATTTTTTAACTTTAGAATTTTGAGTTTTAGGCATGATTTTAAAATATTTCATTCCATTTTCATTTACAAAATATATTATAGAAGGCTTCTTATCTATATATGGAATAGAAACTTCATTTTGTTGAGCAATAGAAAAATGTTTACCATTTGAATCAATTAATTCAACTAAAGGAACCTTACTGTTCGCTTTAAATGAAGATACTACATAAGAATCATTTTCTACAGCAAATCCATATACAGGTCTCGATTTTACAAGAACTTCCATTGTTCCATCATTTTTAACAACAGTTATAGATTTTTTATAATCATCTAAACCAGAAGAAATCATACATACTATATTGCCATTACAAACATCTGAAATATGTATATATCTTACTGGGAAGGTATGTACTATATGAGCTACTTTATCAATACCTATTCTCATTATATAAGAATGTTTCTTATTTCTAATTGTAAAAAGAAGAGAATTATTTGACTCAGGATAAACATAATCTATTGAACTATCACTTTCTCCCTTTGATTCCAATAGTTTTGAAGAAGCTGTCAACATCTCTGAAAAAGATACAAAATGCTCAATTTCCTTCTTATCAATATTTACAAAAGCAGGGATAATATCTTTCATCTTTTTTTCTTTGTCCAAATCTTGAAGTAATGTTGCAACAGTTGAATTATCAACAAATTTTAGATAGGAAGCACCAAATTCATTTACAACTTTTACTTTTCTTATTATGGTAAGACCACCCTCATCAACTTTAGGATTCTCCATTATATTATCCCATTTTCCTGATTCAGTATCGAGAACCCAAAGAACTGTAGGAGCTCGAGAGAACAAAGCAGCATGTTTGCCATCTGGACTTACTGCTACTATATCATTTTCCAACTTAAAAGGACAATCACCACTTTTTAATACTTTCTGAGTTATTGGATCAAATAAAACCCATTGAAGATCACGAGTTTTATTATTATTTCTTACAAGCATGAAAAAACTTCCACTTTCTCGTGCATAGTCCAACAATCCCATATTTAATAGCTTATTTCCTGTTTTTTTCGCTATATCAGGAATGGTAATATGACCTTTTGTTGCACAATAACCAAAATCAATGGTTAAAAATAAAAAAGAAAAACAAAGAACAAAAAATAATAATATTTTTCTACTCATGTAAAACTCCTTTAATTCAAACATATGAAATTTAAATATAAAAATTTCTGTTTTATATTTAAATATAATTCATTAAATACCCTTTATTTTTATTTAAATAGAATAAAAAAAGACGGTCATAATAGAATACAACCGCCTTTATTACTATTCAATAAAATTTAATTATTGTTGAAGACTTGGGAACCATGCCCACATTGTATGGGTCTGACCATCTGATGTCTCATATTTGCCAACAAAATTTTCATGGTCTGTATAGAATTTTGTAATTCCATAGCTGTCAAGTGTCTTTAATTCACCCATATCTGCAACACCATTTCTATTTGAATCTACCCAAAGCATAAGTCCTTCGAGTTCATTGCCTTCTACTATACCATTGCCATCTTTATCACAAAGTACTGAAAGTTTGTCAAAACCATTTGCATATCCACCGAGGTTACCAAAGAGTTCTGTAACTCCATTGATCTGACCTTTTACTGGCATACAGAGAAGAGCATCTGGATTGTCACTGAGCCATTCACAGTTATTAGCAATGCCGTCACCTGTGAAATCAAATTTTGAAGCAAATTCACTATAGAATGCTGGGTGTGAAAGCCATTCGTTCTTTGCTGTTGTAATCTTACCAGTATTTGTTGTATCAAGAGTTATTGGCTCACCATAACCATAAACTGTTGCTGTCTGATTTACAGTTGTTGTTGTAATATTTGTTGTTGTTGTAATATCTTTGGTTTCTGTAGCATTTCTTACTGCAACTAGTTGACCATCAATTACTTGATAAGATACTGGAGACATGACTACTGAAGATTGTTCTGTAACAACTACATCTGTACTTACTTCTGTGATTGTTCTGCTATATGAATCTTCTCTTTCATG
>CADAWZ010000128.1 GCA_902791745.1 uncultured bacterium | reverse complement strand
AACCCTTCAAATATATAATCAAAAATTACAATTTAAAAAAGGAAAAATAGGCATTTACAAAGTATTTTAAAATTAATATTAAAAATGGAGTTAATTATGCCAAAAAAATGTAATAAATGCGGAAAGCAAAATAATGATAGAGCCAAGTTTTGCAATGGTTGCGGAACACCTTTTCCTGCTTCACCTGACGCATTAAGTGCAGATAAGCAGATTCCACCACTTCCTCAACTTCCAACTGTTACTCCTCCTCCTAATATAGGTTCAGTACACACAATCCCAGCTTCTCCAACACCAATTCCAGCAAAACAGCCAAATTCTGAATTTACACAAGCTTCAGAAACATTACTAAAAATAATTGCTCTTGGACATTTAAATGAACTAAAAGAGTTAACAAAAATAACACCTATAAAAGACAATGTAATAGATAAATTTGGAAATAATATGTTGCAATTAGCTGTTTCTCTTGGACATGTTGACATTGCAACTTACTTAATTGAATCTGGTTCAAATCCAAATGAAAAAAATGAATCAGGAGAAACTCCTATTTTTATGGCCATAGACAATGGTAATTTAAAAATGTTGGAACTATTAATACAAAAAGGAGCCAATATAAATACTGAAGATAAAACAGGATTAACACCTTTAGACCTTGCTGTCAGACAAAATAGTCCTGACATGGTTGGTCTTCTTGTTCAAAATGGAGTAAATGTAAAGAAAGTCGATAAATTAGGCTGGACTCCTCTACATAGAGCAGCATTTTTAGGACATTTAGAAGTAGCAAAAATTCTCAAAAATTGTGAGGCAGACATAAATGCAAGAGATAAAGCAAATAGAACTCCTTTATTTTATGCAGATAAAGAGGGTCATGAAGAAGTTTGCAACTATCTAAAAAAATTTGGTGCAGAAAAATAATTAATAAATATTTTTTACCGCCGTTTTTTCAATTCGGCGGTTTATTTTTATAATATGGAGAAAAAATGAGAATATCTTTTGGAACTGAAGGCTGGAGAGGAATTATAGGCGATATATTCACCTTTGAAAATATCAAAAAATTTGCACTTGGTGTTGCAAATTGGCTTTATTGGCCAGAAAGAGCAAAGCTCGATATATATTCAAAAGAATGTACAGAAGGAAAATCTTTTAAATATACACTTCCCAACAATGGAGTTGCTATAGGGTATGATACAAGATTTCTTTCAGATCGCTTTGCCGAAATTGTTGCTGATGTTATTTCAAATTGTGGAATTCCTGTTTTTTTATCTTCGTCTTTTTGCTCTTCCCCATCTGTATCAAATTATGTTTTGAAAAAAAATCTCTCTGCTGGACTTATAATAACTGCAAGCCATAATACACATGAATACAGCGGTATAAAATTTAAAGGAGAATATGGTGGTAGTGCTATCTCTGAGATAAAATGGGGAATTGAAAAAATGCTATTTTCAAAAAAAAGTTTTGTTCCCAATAATTCAAAAAAAGCACAAATAAGAAAAGTCTCTTTTGATGATATTTATTCTGAAGAAACTGTATCTTTTGTAGATATGGAAAGAATTGCGAATGCAAGATTCAAAATAATAAGCGACTCAATATATGGGTCTGCCTCTGGATTGCTCAGAAAATTTTTCCATTCTGCTGGGGTTTTTGTAGATGAAATAAGAAATAATATAGATCCTCTTTTTGGTGGTTATACTCCAGAACCTACAGTCAAAAACATAGGACCACTTATGAAAAAAATACTAAAAAGCAGAGCAGATATAGGTTTTGCATTTGATGGAGATGCAGATACAGTAGGAGCTGTAGATTCACAAGGTTCTTTTCTTCAATCTTATGATATAATGTCTATTTTACTTTGGCATCTCGTCGAAAATAGGAAATTAGAAGGAGATGTAGTTGCTTCTTTTTCTTCCTCTCAACTTTTAAAACAAATGGCTAAAGGATATGACTTGAATTATCATGAAACCCCTGTAGGCTTTAGCCACATAACAAATTTAATGTTGAGACACAATATTTTAATTGGAGGGGAAGAATCAGGAGGTATAGGAGTAAAACTCGGAATACCAGATAAAAATGGTCCTCTTGTTGCACTTTTACTTCTTGAAGCAATGGTCTATTCTGGTAAAAATATAAGTGAAATAAAAAGTGATATTGTCAATAGATTTGGTCAATATTGCCTACATCGCACAGATATATTATTTAAAAATAATGATGAAAAAGATGAAGTTATCTCAAAATTCTGTGCAAAAATGCCTTCATCTTTCGCTGATGAAAAAATAAAAGATGTATACACCCTTGATGGAATAAAATGTATACTTGAAGATGAAAGTTGGATTTTGTTCAGACCTTCTGGAACAGAACCTGTTTTTAGAATATATGCCGAAGCATCATCCCATGAAAAATCTTATAAAATATTAAATGAGTGTGAGTCGTTTATCAAAAAAATATTATAAAAAAAAAGGGGCTTGGACTTATTTCCAGCCCCACTTTTTTTTTCTATACTTAACTATATTCTATTGCAGAAATGCTCGAATCTATCCATGCCCTTTTTTATGTCTTCCATAGAAGCTGAATATGTCAATCTAACATGGTTATCTGCTCCAAATCCAATTCCAGGGATTATGGCAACTTTTTCTTCATTCAAAAGACAACTACAAAAATCAAAAGAATTCTTTACTTTACCACCATAGAAAGCAGAGACATCTGGGAACATATAGAAAGCTCCCATTGGCTTATCTATCTTTACTTTGTCTATAGCAGACAATCTCTCAAACATGTAAGCTCTTCTTTTTGCAAATTCCTCAACCATATTTTTTACACAATCTTGTGATGATGTGAGAGCAACAACTCCTGCTTTTTGAGCTATTGAACAGACATTTGAAGTCTGATGTCCCTGAATAGCTCCCATTGCTTTTATCACATCTTTAGCACCAAGTGCAAATCCAACTCTCCAGCCTGTCATTGAATATGTTTTTGAGAGTGCATTTATTATTATTGTTTTCTCTTTTGATTTTTCAGAAAAAGAAGCGGGAGACTTAAAAGCAAGTCCATCATATATAAACTTCTCATAAACTTCATCAGATACAATGTAAAGATCGTTTGAAATTGCTATATCTGTAAATTTTTCCAAAATATCTTCAGGAATTACATAACCTGAAGGATTTGAAGGGAAATTAAAGAGAATAGCCTTTGTTTTTGAAGTTATATATTTTTTCAAAAGTTCTGGATTTTCTACACATTCCGACAATTCAGCAAGAACAGGAACACCACCAGCAAATCCAATCTGTTCCAAATAACTAACCCAATACGGACGAAATACTATGACTTCATCACCTGGATTTATGATTGACAGAAATAGATTGAAAAGAGCCTGTTTTCCTCCAACAGTAACAATTACTTGACTTGGTTCATATACTAAATTTAAGTCTCTTTTATATTTTTCACAAATAGCATTTTTTAATTCATCAATTCCAGATGTCGTTGTATATTTTGTAAAACCACTTTTAATTGCTTCAATACCAGCATTTTTTATATGTTCTGGGGTATCAAAATCAGGCTCACCAGAAGCCATGATTACGACATCTTCACCATTTTTTTTCATTTTTTTAGCATTTGCAGTGATGGCAAGAGTTATGCTCTCCCCTATCTTCTTTGCTCTCTCAGAAATCATGTTTTTTTCTCCTTTTTCTTTTATCTTCTCTTTTGTCTTTTCCGTCTTCTTTTGTAATCGAAAAAATGTCGTTGTTACAGCAATTTTGTTATTGCAAAAAACTAACAAAAAATAACTTCTATTTTTTTATAAAATATCTTTCTAAAAATAAAAAAATCCCCTTTCGACTGAATGAGGATTGAAAATTTTATGTATGTTTTCTATTCTTTCACAATATTTTAGAACATGAAAAATTAATTGCAAATCTTAGCATCTGTCATAAATTATTATTTTGTGTAAAATAATTTACTTTAGGTAGTGATTAAAAAGAGATTATATTTAGGATCTGTTAGTAAACTACCCAAAACAGCCTCTATTTAGAGACGATGTCATTGCGAGGGAGCAATGCGACCGTGGCAATCTCAAGCACTTAATTTAAATTTAGTAATTTATTAAGCAGATCAGAGATCAGGTAGAAATTTAATAAATAGAGGCGATCGACTTAATTTTTAAGTAAATAATAATTAACAGCCTTAGATTGCCACGGCTAAAGCCTCGCAATGACAAAATGGCAGTATACAGGCATATATTGGATAGTTTATATCAACTTTTTATTTACTTATTTTTTTTTAAACTCAACTAACACAAGGCGTTAATTTAGTAACTATTAAGCACCTAACGGCACTGATTAAAGATTGATCCACAAAGCCGGCCGAGCGAGATGACTATCAAAGTGGACAAGGCTGTAACTGGCGATACTGCCAAAACTGCCAACATAATAGACAAGAGCACTATAATCAGGATCAGGAGAACGAAGCCACCAACAACTATAACCTGCATCATCCCCATACTCAGCTACATAAGCACCTTTTCTCAGAGCATATTCAGTAGCTTTACATTTTCTTTCTTCATCATTGGCAAAATATTTTTCTGCCTCTTCTTTACTCAACAAAAAAACATTGTCACTCGTGCAAACGTCTGAAAGGTTAGAAGAATTTATCAATTTCTTCTCATTTCCATTAAAGGCTTTATTATAAAAATCGCCATTCAACCACTGACGAATTTCGCTATATTCCCAATTATTTAAATCATCATCAAAACGCTTTGCATCAAGACCATAACGAGAAATTACAAGCATTTTATTGTCTTCTTTTGCCAGTACTTGCCATTCAATAGGCTTTTCTTCACCTTCTGCGGTCTGTGGATAATTGCCAAAATTCACATAATCCCCAACTTTTGCATTTATAAAAGGATTTGAATTTGTGCTTGTCTTTTCCTCGGCTACTATTTGCTTTTTATTTGATTCTTGATTTTGTTCTACCTTTTTATTTTGCTCTTGTTGCTCTCCTTTTTGTTTTCCACAATTACCGCAGAAATTACCTGTATTTTCTGTTCCACAACTACAAGTCCAAACAGGTTTAGCAGAACCACAATTAACACAAAAATTGCCTGTATTTACTGTTCCACAAGTACAAGTCCATCCACCCTGACTTGATTGTACATTTTTTTTACAACTTGTAACAACAAAACACAAACACAACATAATTAACAATGTAGTCAGTTTATAAAATTTTTTATTTATATTTATCATTTTTCCCCCTCTTTCTTCTCTCTTCTGTCCCCTGTCCATTACTGAAAATTATTTTTTCCAGCACTATTCAGGTAATTTACAGCAATTTTCATAAATACTAAGCAAATAAGGTAAACTATCCAATTAGCCAATTTTGTGCGGTGTAAGTCGGCGAACGATATCCATTTTTCTGCAGTAGTTTCCTGCAAATTGTATTTAGAAA
>CADAWZ010000127.1 GCA_902791745.1 uncultured bacterium | reverse complement strand
ATAATCTCTGCAGGCTGTAATACACAAATAATAAATTGCACTAACAATGGAAATATCACTGTAGATAACTGCAAATTTTATGATCTATTTGTAAATGGAATAGTTGGAGAAGTTTATTCTTTTAGTGCTGATGAACAAAATACAATAGACAACTGCATAAATAATGGAAATATTACAATCACAAATAACAAAAATGTAGTAAATGATAGTAATCTCACTTTATACACAAGTGGAATTATTGGTCAAACCTATAACGAAAATAACAATGCAGAAATAACAAACTGCACAAATAATGGCAATATTATTGTAAAAAACAATAGCAATTTATCTCTCAACAGTGCTGGAATAATTGCACAAGCTTATACTGTAAATGTAACAACATGTGCAAACAAGGGTAATATCACCATAGCAGAAAATACTGTTACAAACAACAAATTACTATGTGAAATATACGCCTATGGAATTGCATTTATAAGCAACTCAAGTAATACACAAATTGCCGAAGACTGCACAAATGAAGGAACAATTACAGCAACAGAAGAAGACAACCCAAACTATATTATATCTACAGGCGAAATCGCTGGATCATATTAAATAGACTTTGGGCTAAAGTGAAAATATTGGGGGCTGTGAAAAAATTAAATATATCTAATACAGCATTTTAAATATAGGCGATCTACTCAATTTTTAAGTAAATAATAATTTACAGGCTTAGATTGCCACGGTCGCACAGCTCCCTCGCAATGACAAAATGGCAGTATACAGGCATATATTGGATAGTTTATAGCAACTTTTATTTACTTGTTCTTTTAGCATTTAGCACAACGAGTTAATTTACGAAGTATAAAAAAAAAGGCTGTAAAAAAAAATACTTTTTTCACAGCCCTTTTTTTATACTTCACTACCACGGAATATCATTGTCAGGTATTACAACATTATTTTTATTGTTATTAGTTCCTTGATATTCTATAAAATTGTCATCTTCTTGGGTATTATGAGTATTATTGGTATTATTTTCTACATTTTCTGAAGATTGATTTTGATTTTCTCCCTTCACCTCTATAACTTCTTTTACAGAATATTCTAACGCACCTGAAATAGTCAAATTTATCTTAGAATTTTCAGGAAGCCAAACTCCACCTGCTGGGTCTTGAGCTAAAACAACATCCTCATCAACATCATTACTCTGTACATAATTTATAACACCAATCACAAACCCCGAATCTTCCAATGTTTTTCTTATCTCCCCTAAACTCTTTCCGACACAATTTGGAACAACTGAAAGCATACCTATTGAAACAGAAATTCTCGAATTTTCTGCAAGTTCTGCACCTGCTTTTGGAAGTTGCTCAGCAATCATAGAATCTGGAGAAAAATCTCCTTTAACATCCAAATCCAATTTTAAAGATTTGCATATTTCGGAAGCCTCTTCAACAGTTTTTCCAACTAAATCAGGAGCAATAGACATTCCAACTGCTTCAGAAGAAGAAACCTTTAAGTTGACAATTATAGAAGAATCTGCCAAAGTACCAGGCTTTACATCTTGACTTATAACAATACCTTCCTTAAATTCTTTAGAAGCTACTTCTGTTTTTGTGTATTTTACATTTAACGCATTTAACTTTTCTTCTGCAACCTCAATTTTTTCACCCTTCAAATCTGGAATTGTAACATCCAAAGAGGCAATTCTTGAAGATGCCAAAACAATTTCTTTATCAACACTAATAAGAGAACGAGCGGAAGGATATTGTGAAATAACTGTACCTGGTGAAACAGATTTATCATATTTCTGAACTACACTTATTTTTTTAAAACCTGCTTGTTTTAATAGATTAGAAGCCTGTCTATAATCTATTCCTAAAACATCTGGAATTTCTATTTTTTCCTCCCCCTTACTTATTGTAACATAAATAGCCCTTCCTGCTTTTGTAGTAGAGTCTGGCAATGGGTCCTGTTCTTCAATAGTTCCAACTCTTTTTTTTGAAAACACTTCTTTTTTTACTTTTATAGAAAATCCCATTGATTGAGCCGAAACTTGAGCTTGTTCAATGTTCTGCCCAATAAAAGATGGAATCGTAACTGTTTCTTCTTTGTCTTTGTAAAAAAAGTAATAGTAAGCATAACCTCCTGCTCCTAAAACAGAAAGTATGAATACAACTACAAATACTATATGAAGTATATCCCAAATATTGGAATCATCATGATGTTGTTTTTGTGACACTATTTAGCTTCTCCCACCATTGAAACTTTCCAAAAACCATTTTCTTTTATAAGTGTAAATCCATTTGGATTATTTTCAACAAAAATAACAGCCTTATCTTTTGATTTTGTAACACTTCTTATTTCCAATTCTTTGCCTGCATTCGGTGAATCTGGAGAAGCTTTCATCATCTTTACAAAAAGGTCTTTTGCTGTCATTTTAGTTAATTCTTCTTGTGTCAATCCCATATTTTTAATATGGTCTGGATTCTTAGAAGCATTTGCTTTCTCTTCAGCAACAATTTTTTCATAAAATTTGTGGTCATTTGATGAAAGTAAACTCCACATTTTCTCCCCATCTTTAGCATCCATTGCCTTTTTAAATTCCTGCAATGTACCTTCAGGAGTTGAAAAACAACCCGTGAGAAAAATAATAGACATAAAAACTAAAGCTAAACAAAAATAATTTAGACAAAAAATCTTTTTCATAAAAACAAAATCCTTTCAAACAATTATTATAAAAATTCGTTTAAATATAAATTCTTCCCTTTTTCAAAGGAAAATTTAAAGCATTCTATAATTTATTTTTAGTGAGGTTTAAATAAAATATGAGTTCAATAGCAATATTAGGAATAATAATTATAATTTTATGTCTCGTTTTTGATTATATAAATGGTTTTCACGACACAGCAAATGCCATTGCGATTGTTGTATCTACAAGGGTTTTATCACCAAGAACTGCAATCATAATGGCTGCAACACTCGATTTAGTTGGAGCATTAATTGGCACAACAGTAGCACATACTATTATTGATGGAATTATTGATATGAAATTATTGAACAATTCCCAATTTATAGTATTAGCAGCAATATTTTCTGCAATATTGTGGAATCTTGTCACATGGTATTTTGGAATTCCAAGCAGTTCATCACATGCTTTAATAGGCGGATTAATAGGTTCTGCTTTAGCATATGGAATTTTACATGGAGCAGATTGGCACCAATTTTTAAAAATTTCATCAATAACCAGCAAAGTAATAATTCCACTTTTTATGTCTCCTATTTTGGGATTTATAGCAGGGTTTATTATTATGGTAGCGTTATATTGGATTGTATATAAAATGCACCCAATGAAAGTCAAAAATGTGTTTGCAAAATTCCAAATTTTATCATCAGCACTTGTTGCTCTTTCACACGGAATGAACGATGCCCAAAAATCAATGGGATTGATAACAATGACACTTTGCATTTCAGGTTTTATAGCCGTTCCAAATGTTCCACTTTGGGTAAAATTTGCCTGTGCTATTGCGATGGCTTGTGGTACACTTTCAGGCGGTTGGAAGATTATAAAAACAATGGGAAATAAAATATTTAAAATGGAAACAATACATGGATTTGCAGCACAAGCCTCTTCTGCCTGTGTCATATTCGGTTCAAGTTTAATAGGAGCTCCAATAAGTACAACACAAGTTATTTCATCAAGTATTTTAGGAGTTGGAGCAACAAAAAGATTAAGTGCTGTCCGTTGGGGAATTGCTGGTCATATTGTAACAGCTTGGTTTATAACTATTCCAATAACTGCTCTTATAAGTGGAGCTTTTTTGTGGTTGTTACACATTGTATTTCCAATGTAATTTTTTATGTATTGAAAGAAATTATTGAAAGTTGTAGAAAATATATATAATACTAAGAAAAAGGATTAAAAATATGAGATTAAGAGATATCTATAAAAAAGAATCAAGAGACAAAAAACTTCCAATATCTTTTGAAGTTTTTCCTCCCCAAGATGAAGCTAAAACAAATGATCTGATAGATAATTTAAAAATATTGAACAAGTTCAATCCTTCGCTTATATCTGTAACTTATGGAGCAGGTGGCTCTTCAAGAGATAGATCGGAAGTTGTATGGAAAAAACTAAAAAGCGAATTAAATGCAAATGTAATGCCACATCTTACCTGCATATGTTCATCAAAAGAACTTGTACTACATCAAATAAAAGATATGGAAAATATGGGAATAGAAAATATACTTGCATTGAGAGGAGATATTCCCAAAGACTATGTAAGACCTGAAGGAGAATATTTAAAATATGCATCTGAAATGGTCAAATTTGTAAAAGAAAATACATCTCTTTCTATAGGTGTTGCTGGTTATCCTGAAGGACATATTGAAGCAAAATCATTTGAAAAAGACATAGAATATTTGAAATTAAAAGTTGAATTAGGGGCTGAAGCTATATTTACACAGCTGTTTTTTGACAATTCTCCTTTTAAGTATTTTCTCGAAAAAATTTTCGAATTAAACACGCCTGTAATTCCAGGAATTTTGCCAATATCAAATCTTGAACAAGGTAGAAAAATGACAAGTATGTGTGGTACCTCAATACCTAAAAAAATCGAACAAAAATTCGAGAAATATACAAAAAAAGAAGATTTAGAAAAAGTTGGAATTGAAATAGCTGTTGAGCAGATTGAAGAATTAAAAACATGTGGAATTGCAGGTCTTCATTTCTATACATTAAATAAATCTCACATGGTATCTGAAATTTTAAAAGCAATAATGTAAAAATATGAGTTGGGTATATTTATTTATAGCAGGAATTTTTGAAATCGTTTGGGCTATTGCTCTGAAATATTCAAATGGATTCAAAAATTTAATTCCTTCAATTATCACTATTGTTGGAATGATAATAAGTTTTGGATTTCTTTCTATTTCTTTAAAAAATTTATCCGTTGGTACTGCTTATGCTATTTGGACAGGAATTGGAGCTATTGGAACAGTCATAATGGGAGCTATTTTATTTAAAGATATTATTTCCCCTATAAAAATATTATTTTTAGTTATGATCATTGGTGGAATAATCGGCCTAAAATTCACATCATAATGAGAAAAAAATTGGAGAAAAAATATGCAATTATTACCCATCGGAATTCAAAGTTTTCAAAATATTAGAGATAAAGATTATAACTATCTCTACATTGACAAAACAGAAAAATTACTTCAACTCGTAAAAACTAAAAACAGTTATTTTCTTTCTCGTCCTCGTCGTTTTGGAAAATCTTTAACAATATCTACACTCGAAGCAATGTTTAAAGGTAAAGCTGAATTATTTAAAGGTTTATATGCTGAAAATTGGGTAAAAGAACAAGCTAAACACCCAAATCCAGTTATAAAACTTGACATGAGCGGTTTAGGAGATTATACAAATATAATTGAAGTGAACTACTCGGCTACAAGTAGCCGAGCTTCTTGCTTCAACGACAGCGGTTATTACCACATTTCGTATTACTACGAACAGCTTTCCCCCCGTCTCCAC
>CADAWZ010000126.1 GCA_902791745.1 uncultured bacterium | reverse complement strand
AAAAAAGAATTATTTTATAGGTCTTGGTGTATGAGAGAATCAATGGCAAAGATGACAGGAGAAGGTCTTTCTAAAACATTGCAAAATGAATTAATTTTTGATCTAAATTCAATGAGAATAATAAAACCAACTTCTTGTCAAAATTTAAATTTTAAATCATTATTCTTAACAGAGAAAAATATGTATGCTGTTTTATGTTCTGAAGATATTTTAAATCCAGTATATCATTATTTCAATTCATTTATTCATTCATAAAAATATAAAAAGGGGCTGTGAAAATTCACAGCCCCTTTTTATATTTTTATATTTTTAATAATTCTTTTGTTGTTATAAAATCATCATTATATTTATATTCATCATTATTAGCATTTGCAATATATTTTTTCAATATTGGTTCTATTTCATCGAAAATAGATTTTATTTCCAAATCTTCACTATTTTTTATTCCAAGTTCTGCACACATTCTAATTATTCTAAAAATTAAATTTCGATTTATCAAAAATTTCCTTGCTTCAATGCTCCAGTGTCTTAATACATATAAAATAACGGCTGAAGCGAGTTTTTTAATTTCTTGGTCTGCATGTTTATTTTCAAGTATTGCCTCACTTGCAAATAATGATTGACCGCAATTTTCCCAACTCCATTTTTCTTTTTCATATCTCTGAAGATAAACACTTGAATTTATTGTATCCTCATCTAAAGAAAATTTCATGTTCATTGAAGGCATTGTTATTCTCATTGCATTTTTTCTCATGAAAAGTCTCAATATTTTATCTGTACCTTTAGGAACAAATTCCTTAAACTCTTTTAAAGATTCTTCTATAATGGTTTCTATTTCCTCAGATGTGTATTCTTCTATTTTATCAAGTATTTTTGTTATCAATTCATCAGAATAATTTTCATCAATTAAATGAAGAAGTGGAAAAATCACTTTAAATTTATCTATATTTCTCAATTCTTCAGCAGATTTTATAAGTTCTTCTGCCCTTTCTTTTGGACCGCCTGACTTATGAACGATTTCTGCTTCAGATAACATTGCATTTGAGCCTCTTTTTGATAACTTTCTCATTATTATTGGAATATTTTGAGTGAATTTTTTCCCTTGTTTTAGTTCTGTTATATAGAGAGTTGAAAGAAATTCCAGTTCATCTGTTGACGGTATAGAATTATTTTGGCTGATCATATCTATAAGAATTTCGCATGCCTTGTCGATCAATTCAGAAATTCTTGTTGGCATTGCTTTTTTTAAAATTCCTGTTTTATCTGAATCAAATAATTCTATTGCATTTTTTAATATACGCTCATTATTTTTGATTTCAAAAGGCTTTGAAATCTTATCCATTATATTTGACCCCAAAATCTTTTTTATTATGGAATCATCTTTCCCATTTATCTCTGCTTTTAATACTTCGTCAATTTTTTGTGGAAGAATAGCATCGTCTTTTACATATATTTCATTCCAAATTGTTATGATTTCAGATTTTGTATCTTGTGCCATTTTTTGAAAATCTTCTGCAAGATTTTCTATAGCTTCCAAACTTTCTGGCAAAAAATTTTTTAAAACAGTTTTTAAAGTCTCTGACATATACATAGATTTTTCTTCTATGTCTATTGTTTTTGAAGCCAATTTTGAATATTTTGTCTTTTCAAAACTACTCAATCCTTCCATTGCAGACAAAAACCACAACATGTTAGTTGTATCTCTATCGGACAATCCAGAATCAATTTCTGATTCAATCATTTTATTTATAGGAGCTATCTTATTTAAATCTTTCAATAAAAATCGGAATTCTTTTACTTTTAATGGGTCTTCATCTTTTGCTATTTCAGGAATTATCTTTACCATTTTTGAGCAACTATATAAATCACTACTCAATAATTCAATTAAGTCTTCTCTATTTTTTAGAATAACTTCAAGAGATTTCTCTTCGACAGTAATATTTGGAATTAAAGCCAAAAGAACAGAAATTCTTATATCATTATCCGAATTTCTGCACATTTTAAATAATAAATTTGATATGTTTTCATCATCAGACAAATTATTTAAAAATATCATCAAATTTTCGCCAAAAGGTCTATCACATAAATCTCTTATGACTTCTGCTGTTTTTATCCAAACATTTTTATTACCTTTTTCAATTGCTTCAATAAAAATATTTTTAGGACTTTGATCAGACATCTTTGAAATACGAACTAATTTTTTCATATTTTCACATATTATTTCTTCGTCTTCACTATCCAAAAAATTAAAGGCAAGTGTCTCTATATATTTTCTATCGTTTAATAAGCTATTTCCAGAAATAGAACGCTGTTGAATTAAATTTGAAGCAGAAATAGCTGTTATTGGCAGATATTCGCTTTTCTCTGTTATTTCTGGCTCTTCAACATCTGACAAAATTTTTAAAATACCGTCTTCTTCGCAATAATTAAAACCTGCTTCAGATATTTTTTGTTTTAATTGAGATTTTTTTTCAGGAGTTGTTGGAAGTGAATCATTTTTTATGGAAAGAAGAAATTTTTCTTCATCACTTTTTGGTGAACAATCTTCAAGAGCAGCCAATGTCAACTGAATATTATGTTCAGATAGATATATCAACTTTGCCCCAAGTTTTTGACTAATATCAATCCCTTTTTCCTTTAAAAATTCAACACATCTATATCCACCTTCAAGCCCAGTTGGATCATAAGTAAGCATTTTTATCACCATCTTTTTTTATTTTTATATAAGATTCATTTATTTTTTGTAATATCGAATATACAAAAAATGAGTATATTGGAATATGTATTGTTGCCGTTATACTTGTTTTTATTAGAGAAACAAAGAATGGAATTCCAAAACAAAATTGCATTGTCAATGGAATTATAAACAGCTTAGTTAAAACTTGTGGTATCAAAACAGCGATTAATATTGAAAGAAAAGTTGCATTTTCTTTTCTTTTCAATAATAAGATAATTAATGGAGGTAATGCTCCAGTTAACATAGAGGTAATCGTAAAAATGGGAATATAAGGACCACGAGGAAATGCAATATATCCTGTAATATCGCTAAGTATTCCTGTAATAGCACCAGCATAAGGACCTAAGAAAAATCCAGCAAATATAATGGGAAAACCGCCAAAATTTAAAATTCCTACAGGTAGATGAATTGTCAAAAATCTTTTTAAAAGAACAGACAATGATATTAAGACTGCTATATTTACCATTGTCTTAACATTTAATTTCATGATTTTAATTATCATTCCATTCTTTTTCAAAATCTGAAATAAAATTATCTCCTCTTATCCCTGATCTTGTAAGTGCAAAATCATATTTTGCAGGATCTTGAGGATTATACTTGGCAAATCCTGAAGTTATTGCTTCAGCTGTTTTTACAGAAGCAGTTTTATTTTTTGTGAAACCGAGAAGTTTTCCAATGCTTAACATGTGAGTATCAAGTGGTACAAGTAATTTTGACTTATCAAGTTCTTCCCAACAGCCAGGATCGACATTGTCTTTTCTTATCATCCATCTAAAATACAAAATCAATCTCTTACAAGGTGAAGTAGATTCTGGTTCAGGTAAAAGACTCATTCTATCTTTGCCCAAAAATCCACTTGCTTCTCTCAATTTTTTTGAAAATCTCAGAGCTGAATTGAAAATATTTTTTTCTTTTTTATTTTCACATGAAATAAAACATTCTTTTAAAGAATCATATTCTTTCAATACATTTTTTATTCCAGATAAGAAATTTACAATTTCTGTTCCAGTTGTAAATCTATATTCTAAACCTTCAAATTCATGTTTTATGTCTTCAATAGATGAATTTATAAGATATTCCCTCGGAGTTGAATTCATTTTATTTAAAATATCACCGACAATTTTTAAAATTGCCCAAACTCTGCCATAGGCAAATGATGATGCTATTAATCCTATTACTTCTTGTTCTTTTTTGTCATTACATTTTAAAACATATTCGAGAGGATCAGGATGTACAAATGAAGAGTCATTATATTTTTCATACAAATCTTCAAGCATTTTAAATCTTTTATCCATTTAATAAATTATCTCCATATCTTCTAAAATATTCATAAATAGTAGCAGAAAAAGCATTTGCTACATTTAAAGAATTTTTCATTCCACAGGCTGGCAATTCGATGACTTTGTCGGAAAGTTCTAAAAAGTCACTTTGCAATCCGTCTTTTTCGTTACCAAAAATGAATGCTATTTTTTCTGGTAATTCTGTTTTAAATAGATTTTCTGCACCATCTGCTGTTTCCATTGAAACGATAAAATAATTTTCTTCTTTGAGTCTTTTTATTGCTTCTTCTGTTTTTGTAAAATATTCCCAAGGGACAAATTCTTCAGCCCCAAGAGATGTTTTTACAAGTTTTGGATTTAGTGGGGTAGGGGTACTACCACATAAAAAAAGTTTTCCTAATCGCACCGTATCTGCTGTTCTAAAGATGCTCCCAGTATTATATGCACTTCTCAAATTGTCAAGAATTGCAACGGCTTTTATTCTCTCTTTGAGCATAAATTTTTGTGGTGTTGTCTGTTGGTCTTTGTTTCTTATATTATATGTGGTCATGTTCCTTAGATATTTAATTATATTATAGTGCTAATTTATTTTTATCTTTTAATAAAATTTCCTTTTGTATATTTCAAAGCAACAATTTTAATATTTTTGAAAATTCATTTAAAAGGATTGCACTTGTCAAAAAAGAAATATTTTTGCAAAAAAATAAAAGAGGAAAATTTTATGCTAAATCGTTTTTTATGTTTTACATTTGCAATATTTATTGCTTTATCAATAGTAGTTTATGCACATGAGCAAAAAGTAACTATTGAAGGAGACCATGGTAAATTACAAGCTGTTATCCAAACTCCTAAAGGTAAAACAAAATATCCAATGGTCATGATTTTACATGGTTTTTTAGCAAATAAAGAAATGGATTTGTTGAAAAATTTGGCTGATGGTCTTGAAAAAAAAGGAATTGCATCTATTCGTTTTGACTACAATGGTCATGGCGAGAGTGATGGACTTTTTCAAGATATGACTGTTCAAAATGAAATTGAAGATACTAAAAAAGTCTATAATTATATTAAAAATTTTCCAGAGATAACTTCAATTTCAATGGTTGGACATTCTCAAGGTGCTATTGTTGCAAGTATGACTTCAGGGGAACTTGGAGAAGAAAAAATAAAATGTATCGCTTTAATGTCTCCTGCACCAATTATTCATGAGGATTCTCTTCGAGGTATTTTTCTTGGTAGAACTTTTGATCCGATAAATCTTCCAGAATACCTTGATGTCAATGGTCATAAGGTAGGTCGTGCATATTTAGAAAATATGCAAACTATACAAATTTTTGAAGTTTCATCTAAATTTAAAGGTAAGGCTTATATGATTCATGGAACTGCTGATACTCTAATACCTTATACAGACAGTATAAGATATTCAAGAATTTTTCCAAATAGTGAAGTTCATCTTTTATCAGGTTTTGATCACAACTTTACACAAGATATATCAAAGCCAAATAA
>CADAWZ010000125.1 GCA_902791745.1 uncultured bacterium | reverse complement strand
CAGCATATCCAGTTGCTTTACATCTTCTTAACTTGTCATTAACAAAATAATTTTCTGCCTCTTCTTTACTCAACAAAAATACTTTATCACTTGTGCCGACATCGGAAAGATTAGAAGAATTTATAGATTTCTTCTCTTTTTCAGTAAAGGCTTTATTATAAAAGTTATCATTTAACCAATAACGAATTTCACTACTTGCCCAATCATTTGAATTATCATCAAAACGCTTTGCATCAAGACCGTATTTTGAGATAATAAGTATTTTATTGCCTTCTTTTGCCAATACTTGCCACTCTATAGGCTGAACTTCATCTTTTGCAGTCTGTGGATAATTGCCAAATTTTATATAATCGCCAACATTGATATTTTTTGATTGTATATTTTGATTAAAACCTGTAACAAAAAAACACAAACACAAAATAATTAAGAAAGTCGCAAGCTTATATTGTTTTTTCATAAAACCTCCTCTATTTTTCTTAGATAGAAAAAAATCTTTTCACTATGTTTTTGACAAAGAATTCACTTTCTTTTTATACAAATCTCTAATTTTTAAAAGAGATGAATCATAAATGCCTTTTGCAAAATCAGGAAAAGTCCAGTTAAACTTTTGATATTTTCCCTTTGAATAGATAAGTGTAAAATCTGCATACATGCCATCTGCTATCCAAAGTTTATGTGGGGCATATTTTCCACTTACAAGAACAAGTTTTGCATAGTCAAGATAACCTGGATCGAGATTTATTTTTCTTTTTCCATCAATAGCAAAAACATTTTCTATCTCAGTAGCAACATTTTTTGATTCAGGCAAAATAGAAGGTGGCTGTAGCTCGTCAAATGAGACAAAAATCCTCGAAAGGTCTTTTCCCATTTCTGGCTCATAATATGAAGTACCATCAAAAGGAAATGGTTTACTTATAAAATCAATAACTCCCCACTTTTTAATGAGGAGTTCTTTTGCCTTTTCCAATAAATCTGTATCATTAAATAAAATTGCGTAAAATAATTTAACTTTTTCCATTTTGTATTTTATCAAAAGCCTTTTTTGTTTCTGTTGATGAAATTCCCAATTCAGAAATAGAATTTATTCCTTCTTCTGTTGAAACTTTTTTTCCATTTCCACCACGATTTATATATACATAATCTGAATTTACTTTTATATATACCAAATCTGAACTATTTAAATATTTACCTATAATAATGTTATCCATCATAGCAAATTCAAAACTTTTTATCCATATATCCCTAAATTCTGAATCTGACAATTTATTCATTTTTATAGCATAACGAAATTTATAATTTTCATCTTTTTGGGGTTTTGAATAAACATTAAGTCTTGAATTTGAATTAAGCATTTTAAAATCGAAATTTCCAAAAGAAAATTTCAATTCTTGATCATTTTGAGGGATTAAAACAGGGGTAAAAATTAAAAAACCTACATCGAGGAGATATTGATCCCCATTTGAATCAGTCCAAATTCCTGCACAATGGGTATCATCTCCCTGAGTTCTATATGCTGTATGTAATGCAAATTCTTCCCCAAAATAATTAAGCACGATTTTTAAAAACCAAGTTAAAGAAAAACAAGTTCCCCCTAGCCCAAATTTTTCAAAATCATGCATAATAATATCAGGAGTTCTCAATGTCGGTTTAGATAAATTTATCTTAGAAATATTTTCATAAGGTATATCTCTAAAACAAGACATTACAGAAGATATAAATTGTAATTTATCTGAATTTAAAATTAATTTTTCTTTGAAAATTTTCTCAAATAATTTTTCTGGTTCCATTACATATTTTTCAAACTTTCTGACATAACGACAACTTTAGAAAGATTATCAGCTCCTGAATAAAACTGTTCAAGTCCAAAATCTATTTGTGAATCATCTTCGATCTCAAAGCAGTTATTTATTTTGGTCAATCCTTCTTCCATGTCCTTTAAACCCAAAACCATTAAATCTTCCATTTTATTAAAAATCGAAGAATATTCATTATTCTCTTTTAATTCATTTGGAATTTGTAATTTATCTTTATCTTTTTTAGTTTGAGCAACAGAATCAATTATTTTAGACAAAGAATTTTTAGCTTCTGACGAAGATATTTTTCTATGCTTAAAATCTGAAACAATATCAGATACCTTTTTTGTCAATTCTGTCTGTGCATGAGTTGTATTATTTATATTGTCATTTTCATCAACTCTTAAATCAATACTTTCTCCACTTTCTTCTTCTGCCATAACTGGAAGAGTAGCACCACAAGAAGAACAAACTTTAGCAGTAGCTGGATTTTTAGTTCCACATCTGAAACAATTTTTAACAGATTTTAATTCATTTAAACGATTTTGAAAATCTATCAATTTTTCTGCAGCTTCATTTGATTTTTTTAAACCAACTTTTATGTGTTCAGTATTCAAATCTTTAAAAAAGATACTTGCTTCTTCAAGAGCTTTTATATAATCTCTGACACAATTTTTTATCAAAGAACCATTTTCTTTCAAAAATTCTGTCTCTGATGATTGAGGCACTATATTGTCAAAATAGCCATAATACATTCTAAGTGAATTTTTTAGAGAATCAAGCTTTATCTTAAAGGCATCTGGAGATACTTTTCCATCAATTAAAGCATATCCAATTCTCATCAATTCATTCTGAAGAGGAGCATTAGAATAAGTTTTCTGAGTTTCTTTTTCTTCTTTTTGTATTGATTCAATAGAGTCATGTAATTTTTCAAAAGCAGATTTACATTTTGTAAGACCTGAATCTATATGTTCCTGTTTTCTATCATTAAAATAAGAATACATTTCTTCAAGTCCTTCTCTTATCTTTTCAAGAGAATGTTCTATACTTTGTGTCTGTTCCTTCACAAGTGGAGTCATGACATTAAATTTTATCTGCTCTCTCAAAAATGTTCTAAATTCTCTTCTAAAGGAGTTTAAACTCTTTATACTTTCTTTAAATTCAGCATCTGTTATAGTATTTTCATAAAATTCTTTTGTTCTATTTATAAGAACATTAAGCTGAGGCGAACGTGTTAATTCAAAAAGTGGATCTTGAGTCATTGAGTTTACCCTCCCAAAAAAATATTCTTAATATTATCAAAAATACTACAAGAATGTCAATAACAAAGAAAATATAAAAATAAATGAGCTGTCATAGCCATAGTTATGACAGCCATTCTAAACATTGTTATAAAAGGCTTAATTAGAAAATCATTCCTGAACCTAAGTTCCAACCGACATGACTTCCAACAGCTCCACCAACCATTCCACCTGTAAATGCTCCTAATGCTGAACCAAGGACAGCTCCGCCAAATCCACCGACACTATGACCAAGCATTCCACCGAGTTGACTTCCAATACCTCCGCCAACAATAGAACCTGTCATTCCTCCCAAATTAGCTCCGAGAAGACCGCCAGCAAGACCGCCACAACCCATAATAAATGGTCTACCCATTGGAGGTAATCCAATTGGCATTCCTATAGGCATTCCCATAGGTGGAGGTGGTGGGGGCATAAAACTTGGGGCAAATCCCATATTCATTCCTACGAACATAATATATATAACTGCCACTCAAAAAGCTATTAAATATACTCACATTGTATTTATGCTATAAAATCGTTAATTTTCCAATAATCTCAATGTGTCAAATTATAGATTGTTAAATATCCTCACAGCTACATGCAGATAAATAAATGTCTACAATTTTAAAATATGCATTTGTATATTATTTTCTTTTGAATGACTTCTCCTTTCTCTAATTTTTTATAATAATTTAGCAAAAACTACATTTTGCAATTACAATAAAAAAACATGTCTATCTGACATTTATAATATAACACACATCTTTTAATAATTCAATTAACAAAATGTTACAAAAATAAAAATTTTTCAAAAAAAAGTCTTGACATATTTTGTGAAAAATGGCATAATTTCAAATTAAAATGAATATAAAGAGAAGAGATAAGATATAGAAATTAAGGTAAAAAAGAAATGTCATTAAGTAAAGTAAGAAATTTTGGAATAATAGCACACATAGATGCTGGAAAAACAACAGTATCAGAAAGAATTTTATTTTATACTGGTTTTTTGAGAAAATTAGGAGAAGTCCACAATGGCGAAGCAACAATGGACTTCATGAAACAAGAACAAGAAAGAGGAATCACGATTGCCTCTGCTTCAATATGCTGTAATTGGAGAGAACACAGATTAAATTTAATTGACACTCCTGGTCATGTCGATTTCATGCTTGAAGTCGAAAGATCTCTAAGAGTCCTTGACGGAGTTGTTGCAGTATTTTGTGCTGTAGGTGGTGTCCAACCACAATCAGAGACAGTTTGGAATCAAGCACAAAAATTTGGAACTCCTCACATCGCATTCATAAACAAAATGGACCGTGAAGGAGCAGATTTTAATAAAACTATTGATATGATGGATGAGATGTTAGGAGCAAATCCTGTAAGATATCAAATTCCATGGTATAAAGATGGAGATTTCTTAGGAATGGTCGATTTAATCGACATGATTTTAGTTTCTTATGAAGAGGGAAGCAATGGAGTAAAAGATATTCCTGAGGAACTACTCGAAAGTGCAAAAAAATACAGAAACATAATGCTTGAAAAGTTATCAGAATTTAATGATGAAATAATGGAATTATATCTTGAAGGAAAAGATTCTGAAATATCATCTGATTTGATAAGAAAAGTAACTGCTGATTGTGTACACAAAGCACTATTCACTCCTGTATTTTGTGGTGCTGCCTACAAAAATATGGGAATTCAGCCTCTTCTCGATGCAATAGTTGACTACTTGCCTGCCCCTACAGAAGCTGGTAAAGTTCTTGGATACAGTCCTGATGACAAGGATAAATCACTTACAAGACAACCTGTTCCATCAGCTCCATTCTCAGCTCTTGCATTCAAAATAATTCATGATCCATTTGTTGGACAACAGACATTTATAAGAATTTACTCAGGTAAAATAAAAACTGGAGACATGGTTTGGAATGCAACAAAGAAAAAAAGAGAGAGAATTGGCAGAATTTTGAGAATTTTTGCTAAAGACAGAGAAGAAATAGAAGAAGCCCAAGCTGGTGATATCGTAGCTCTAATTGGTATGAAATCAACAACAACAGGCGACACCCTCTGTGATCAAAATGCACCAATTATTCTTGAAAATATAACTGTTCCACCTGCAGTCATAAGTGTAAAAGCTATAGTGAATTCAAGACAGGAAAGAGATAAACTTGGAAATGCTCTAAATAAACTTCATCTTGAAGACCCTTCATTTTCTTATCATTTTGACGAAGAGACAGAAGAAGCTATTATCTCTGGAATGGGTGAACTTCATCTTGAAATAATTCTCGACAGAATCAGAACAGAATTCAAAGTACCTGTAGAAGCTGGCGAGCCTTCAATTTCATACAGAGAGACAATCACAACAGAGGGCAATTCAAATACAAAATATGCTAAACAGACTGGTGGTAAAGGTCATTATGCTCACTGCATAATCAGAATTGAGCCAAACCCAGGCAAAGGATTTGAGTTTAACGAAGTTGTCAAAGGTGGAGATATTCCAAGAGAATATATTCCTGCTGTTGAAAAGGGTAT
>CADAWZ010000124.1 GCA_902791745.1 uncultured bacterium | reverse complement strand
CATTTTCTTGTTTTCATTGTCATATACAAGAAATGTAGTAATACCATCTAAATTCTCTTCTGTTTGATGCCAAATTCCTATACAGTAAAATTTTCTGTCAGGAGATATATCTCCATTTACAAGTTTGTATTTATCTATTTTTGAATTTGGATCGGAAAAAGTATAAAATATTTCTTCTGTCTCTTGAGTTTCAAAATTGTATATTTTTATTTTAAATTCATTTCTATTTTTTTCATTGTTATGTATGGATTCTGAAAATATTATGTCATCGCCATTTTGTATTAAATCTTCTATATTTTGGCTTGGTATATCAATTTTTTCTATTGTTTTACTTCCATCTGTCTTACAGTAATATAATTGTGGTTTTCTATCTTCTGCTTTTGTAAAGTATACTTTATCATTATTTAAACTACATTTTAAAGATTTTATTGAATAAAAATTTTTATCAAGATTAGCTAAAAGCATTTGATTTTTTGATTTAATATTTATTTTTCTTATTTCAAATATTTTTTTATAATCTTCGTCTATTTCAGGAGATATTGATTCTCTTGTGTATATTATATCTTCTGAATTTGTAGTCCAAGTTATATGTCCATATGTTAACCAAGGGAGTTTATTTACATATCTAACTTCTGTTGCAATTAATAGTGCTATAAATAAAATCAGGATTAATAAACTAAAGGCTATAGGTAATTTATATTTTGAAAGTAGGTTTTCTTTTTTCTGCATTTTTTATTTTACTTTAATTTTTTACTTTAATTTTTAAATTTAGTCATTTAAAATTATTTTTCCTGTATTTTTTAGAAATCTTAATTAAACATCTTTTATTTTTTTTAAATTTTTGATATATTAATAAGGGGGTGCTTATGAAAAAAATATTATTATCTTTAATTTTTGTTTTTTTAGTTTTTAATTCAGTTTACGCTGAAAAGTTATTTTCTGTTACAGACGATGCTATATATTATAGTAATAATTTAGGTCAAGGTTGGAATGCTATTTATGTAGAATCTATAGGTTCAGCACATTATACTGATATGTGTTTTTCAAGACGTTCAAAAACAATGTATCTTTCTACAACAGAGGGAATTTTGAAAAGTTCTGATGGTGGCACTAATTGGAGTAAAATTCATTTTGGAAGAGGAAGTGTTTTTAGAACAGTAAAATCAAGTCTTGATGGTGCAGATGTGATATATGCACTTTCTTCAACAGGACTTTATGTAACAGTAAATGGTGGGCAGAATTGGAAATCACTTTCTTTACCATCAAGTCAAATATTTTTTATAGCTCCTTTTTATAATTCAGGGATTATATATGCTGCAGGCAACAATGGAGTTTATCTTTCAAATAATGGCGGTAAAGATTGGAAACGAATTGGAGGTAAAAAGATTTTATCTTCTAATATAACTGATATTTCTGCAAATCCTTTTAATCCTTCACAATTGTATCTTGCTACTGATAAGGGGTTATTTTATACACCTGATAAAGGAGTTACTTGGAAAGACCGTACTATTTCAAGAGATGATTATATATTAACCCAAAAAATATTTTGGGTGACAGATAATGTTTTATATGTAATTGATTCAGATGTAAAAGAGTATGGGAGATCTTATTTAAGACTTACTGTAGATGGTGGAAAGCGTTGGACTACTCTTGCTTGCCAAGATGAAATAACATTATTTGCTGTAGACCCTTCAAATTCTTATTTTATATGTTATTTTGGAAATGAACCAGTTATGTATGGAACAGAAGAAAATGTAAAGGCTTCTTTTGTACATACCTCTACAAATAGAGGCAAAGATTGGAAAAAAATACAAAATATAGTGACTTTTTATGGTACTAAATATTTATATGTGAGACCATGGTAAAAAAAAGGCTGTGAAAAAACTCTAAATGAACAACTTTTGTGAGAAAGCAGATAAAACAAACTATTTTATTTTTTCACAGCCCCTTTTTAAAATTTTCTTGTGATTTGCTTAACTCTTCCTAATATATTTACTGGAATTGTTGTTAATTCTTCAAATGTATAGAATTTTGGAGGAAATATGGGATTGATAGCTTTTATAAGTAGACCATTAGGTTCTTTTGAACATTTTCTTATAACTGCATCAGATTCTCCAATGGACAATAATACATCTTCTCCAGTGTTAAAATCAACTCCCTTTTCTATTACCACAATATCACCATCCATATAGAATGGATACATTGAATCACCCATAAATTTTATTGCAAAAAAATTTTTTTCAACAATTTTAGCTTCGTTTTTAGGTACTTCATAACCTATTTCTGGGATTTTTGATTGAATTGGTCCGTTTACGGTCCATCTATCATAAAATTTTATTTTTATAAACTTTCTTAGTTCTTCAGGTGTTTCATTTGATCTACCGAGAAGATAATCTGCAGGAACTCCAAATATATCACAAATTTTTGCAATTTTATTTTGTGGAATACTTGTAAGCCCTTTTTCATATTTGTATATTGCTGTTTTTTGTACTCCGAGAAGTTGACCAAGTTCTTCTTGGCTCATTCCTCTGTCTTTTCTAAGTTCGTGCAATCTATCAGCATATTCTCTTGGTTTTTCTGTAGTATGTTTCACTTTTAAATATCCTAATTTAATTTTATATATTTTCTCGTTAAAAAACTCCCCTTGCTATTTTAACTAACAAAGGGAGTTTTTATTTTACTTTAAGGATGATACACTATTATTTTACAGGAACAAAGATTCCAGGACGTTTTGCATCGATTGTTGCACAAATCTTGCCGTTCTGTACTGTTACTGTCTTACCAGTCATCTTATCAACCATAACTGTTCCGTCTTTGATTCCGCTTTCAGCTCTTAAAGGAATCTCTCTATATTCTGGATTATAGTTGTTGTTGAGAATGACTATTGCTTCCTGCTCTGGGCATGAACGAGAGTATGCAAGAACTTTGTCATCTTGCCACATTTCTTTCATATCGCCTGTGCGGAGTGCTGGATTTTCCTGTCTGATTGTTGTCAACTGTTTGAAGTATGCTAACATATCAGGATCTTTGCCAAACTCCATGTCATCTCTGTTGTGGATTTCACCCATGATGTCGCAACCGCCATCCATTGCTTGTTCTGTTCCGTAGTAAACGCTTGGGATTCTATTGATAGTCATTTGGAATCCGAGAGCTAATTTCATTTTGTTCTTGTCGCCACCAGCTTCGGTGAGGAATCTGACTGTATCATGGTTATCAAGGAAGGCTGACATCATTTCAGGATGTTCATATTTTGCATCACATTCAGCCATTTTGTTTGCAAGTTCTCTCATGCTTCCGTCATGTGCAAATACATTCTTCATTGTGAAGTGTAGTGGATAATCAAAAAGAGCATCCATATCTGCAGCTTGGAAATTGTTTAACTTAGCTGGATCACCGTCGAAACATTCGCCGACTAAGTAGAAGTCTTGACCTGCATACTGGTGAATTTCGTGTGAGAATTCGTTCCAGAATGATACTGGTACATTCTTTACAGCGTCGAGTCTGAATCCATCGATACCTTTGTCAATCCAGAATTTAGAAACATCGATCAAATATTTTGAAACTTCAGGATTTTCTTGTGCCAAATCTGGAAGACCGAACATTGAGCCATTTTCTGCCTGATATGGATCGTCGAAGTTTTGAATATCGCCAATATTGTGATACCAAGTTTCTTTCTTTTCTGGGTCTTTGTAGAATGGGTGTTCCCAAGCTGTGTGGTTTAATGGAATATCAAGAACGATCTTCATACCTTTGTCATGTGCTTTGTTAATGAGTTCTGTGAATTTTTCCATTGAGCCGACATGTTCATCTGTCTGGAAGAAATCAATTGGCCAATAACCATGGTAACCGTCTGAATCAAAGAATTCTGTTTGGTTTTTCATTACAGGTGTAAGCCATATTGCTGTTGCACCAGTATCTTTGATATATTCGAGGTTGTCGATGATACCTTGGATATCTCCACCGTGATATCTTTTTGCATTGGTTGGATCAATATGATCATTATTTGTCTTATCGCCATCTGCGAAACGGTCTGTCATTACGAAGTAAATGATGTCGTTTCTCCAGCTGTCAACTGGTCTTGAACCGTCTGCGAGTGTATGGTCTTTAAGTGTATCTGCAAAAGCATTCAATTTGCCTGAATCCCATGATTTGTTTCCAGGGGCGTCGATTGAATCTGTTACTTGTTTTACGAAATCTTTAGCTGTGAATGGCTGAAGTTGGATTGGTTCGCCATCTTTCCAGCCTTTTTGGCGGAGAAGCTCTTTGTCAAGTGAGAATTCAACGCTTGATGTCTCAGTGTTGAATTTGAGGTCTTTTAAGAAGCCTTTGTCAACACTTCCATTTTCATCGAGAATTGAGAAATTCTTGTCATCATATCCGCAAAGTGCTACATTCCATGGGGATGATGTGCTACCTGGAATATCATCTGGAAGATTGAGTTTGCCATTTGAACCTGGAACTCTGAGATTGAGAAGGAGATATGCATCGAGGTGACCATTTTGTGCACCTTCTTTTAATTCCTTCATTGTGATCTTGAATGTATATGGTTCTGTTGGTTTACCTTCGTTTGCACTTACTGAAACGATGTCACGGCTCTGATCAAAGCCATCATTTAAATTGTATGTGTCGCCAGCTTGTGATGTTTTAAAGGCATTTAATCCACCTTCATCGAGAAGAGCTATAGAAGATGGTGCAGCACCTCTTGTAGGAGCTGCTGTTTCTGTTTTTGTTTCAGCCTTTACTTCTGGCTTTACTTCTGTCTTTGTTTCAGCTTTTACGCTGTGTGCTTTAGATGCTTTTTTTGAAGAAGATTTTTTCTGAACTTCTGCTGGAATTGTAATACTTACTGAATCGCCAAGACTTTCTGGCTGTTTTGACTGTTCTTGTACAACTGGAGCTGATACTGCAGGAGTAGATGATGTCTGAACAGGTGCTATATTGCTCATAGAAGGATTGATAATCATATCTAATGAACCTCCAAAAAATATATATAAAAAGTTATCTTTGATTATTCGATACTTCAAAATTTCTTTTGTTATTATACCACACAAAAATATTTAATGAAAGTAAAAAATGTAAAAAAAATGTTAAAAAAAGACAAAATTTTATTTTTATGGTATAATCTGAAAAAATAATAAAGTTGGTAAATAAATATGTACAAAGATAAAGACTTTCCTAAATATTTTAAATTTGAAAAAATAAATGATACGATAAAAATTAAGGCGACTTGTCAAGAAATTTTTCCATATACTCAAACTATTAATTGTATGGTGTTTTTAATGTTTCCCTTGTTTATTATAAGTATGGGGTATATATTTAGGTGGATATTACCGTTTTTATCAAGTAGTGAAAATTTAGTAATATCTCTCCATCTATTTTTATTAGTACCACCAATTGTATTCTTTATTTTACTTTCTATATTATCTTCTATTATAATTAAATTTTATATGGCTGAATATACTTTTTCAAGTGCTGGAATTGAGATAAGATTAGGTAATTCCAGTATTTTTATAAAAAAAGAAGATATAAAAGATGTTTATTTAAAATCTGTTCTTCTAAATGTGAAAATAGATAAATATAAGAAGGAAAAACGCACTTTTAAATATCTTATTTATGTCGAGTTTTTAAAATTTTTAGATTTAAATGAAAGACTAAGAAAACTTAAACTTTCTTTATTTTCTGACTATAAATT
>CADAWZ010000123.1 GCA_902791745.1 uncultured bacterium | reverse complement strand
AAATTTTCTATTTTTTTATAACATCTTTCAAAAGTTCCTCGTCAGGTTTAAACGCTTCCGAAGGAGTACCTATAATTTTTGTTAAATCACAGCTATTTTTTTCTTCAAATTTCAATTTTTGAAGAAAAGCAACAACCATTCCAACTACTATTTCATTATAACCATGGGGAATTATTATATGAGCAAATCTCTTAGATGTTTCAACATAAAGAGCATGCATAGGAGCGACAGTCTCACGCCATTGTTTCATTACCCCTTCGTAAGTACGACCTCTTTCCATAACATCTCTTATAATACGCCTCATCAACCTCTCATCTGAGTCTGTATCGACAAAAATTTTGATATCCATCAAATTTCTTAGCTCAGGTATGGCAAATAAAAGAATTCCATCAACAATTATAATTTTTCCTGCATCAATGTGTACTGTTTCTTTAAGCCTTGTATGAGTACAAAAATCATATATCGGGCGTTCAATACTTTTTCCTTCCTTCAACATTTTTATGTGTTCACATAAAAGTTTTATTTCTATTGCATCAGGATGATCGTAATTGACCTTATCCCTCTCTTCTGGAGTCATATTACTTCTATCATAATAATATGCATCTGCTGGTATAATAGTAACTCCATTTCCAAGCATTTGAGCAATTTCTCTAACCATAGTAGTTTTACCAGAACCTGTACCACCAGCTATTCCAAGAATAAGAGTATTCAACATAAAAGAAATTCTCCCATAAAAAAATTTATCAAAATAAAAAAAACAGAACTAAATTAAAAAGTTCTGTTTTTAATAATAAAATATTTCAAAAAATAAATAGGGGTAGAAGCATTTTTTGAAAGTAAATTTAGAAAGGCTTTTTTCAGTCTATCCCCCATTTATTTTTTCTCCAATTCATATATAAAAATTTTAAGTTCTGACATTATAACATATAATAAAAAAAAATGCAATAACAATATTAAAATAATTTTAACGGAGATTTATTTAAAATTTTATACATTTCCTCATTTTTTTCATTAGGCTTAGAAATTACTTCATCCATTTTCTGTAACTCTGGAGTTAACTGAAAATCAGAAGGTAATTGGCTTTTTATTTCTTTAAAAGCAAATTTGGTAAGCTCAACACTATTTAACATCAAATTTTGTGCTTTTCTCATTGCCAAAGCACCTTTCTCCAAATAATCATCATCTGGATCTACTGCATATAAATTATAAGATTTCAATGCTTCACCATAAGCATCTATCCCTTCTCTCATAACATATACAGGTTTCATTATCATATCTCTAACTTCTTTTGGAATACTATCTTCTGGGAACATTTCATCCCAAGTTAAAGAAGTTTTATACATAGTATCGAGCATTATAGACATATTGCCCAAACATTTTACAAATGTATCTGAATCAATCTCTCCATTAGACAATGAAGCAGCAAGCCTTGTGATCTGTTCCTTGTAATCCCTTTCTTGACCTGTTCCCAAATAAAATGAGCATTCAGTACATAAAGGTTCTCCATTCACTTCTTGCTCAGCACCACAAAACAAACATTTCATAAAAAACCTCCGAAAAACAATAAAAAGAAATAAAAAATTTTATATTAATTAGAAAATTTAACGAAAAAAAATAAAATCCTCTATCTTTCTTATATTAAAGAATAAATAAGAAAGGTTTTTTAAAAAAATTGAAGAAAACTCTTTTAAGACTATTTTTAAAAGGGCGTTTTTTTATGTTGAAAATATTACCCAAAGCCTTTGGAATCATAATTTCATTTATTTTATTATTTACATATGTGTTTGCAGATGAAATAGATTTAAATTTTGCTACTGCAACAGTGCCTTCACTCGGTAATTATCATATTCAATATTTACATACAGGTATAAATAAAGATAAATTACTAACAGAAGGATTTAATCAACTTGCTGATTTAAATTTTAAAGAAGCTATTAATAAATTAAATAAGTGTATAGAACAAAGAGGACCAGCATTTATAGCAAACAATCCTAACAAAGTCAATCCATATCTATCACAAGAAGATAAACTCATTATTTCTGAAGCTTATACTCTTATTGGATATTGCCAAATGAATTTAGCAGAAAGAGATAAAGCAATTAATAGCTGTAAAAGAGCTTTAATATTAAATCCTAAAAATGAATATGCCTATTTTTATATTGGAAATGTTTATCTCCAAGCTGGCGATACTATAAAAATGCAAGAGTATTTAACAAAATCTCTTCAAATAAACCCAAAATTTACAACAGCTATGAGAATTATGGCTGAATCTTTTAGAGATCAGGGCGATCATACAAATGCCAATAAATACTATAAAACAATAGTTGATTACTTGCCTGAATCTGGGTACTACAGATTTCAATATTATCGCTCACTTTTAAAATCAGGAGAATATAATTTAGCTGAATCACAAATTAAAAAAATGATCAGCCTTCAACCTAAATTTTTAACTAACTATAAAAGATTAGGCGATGTATATGAAAAACAAGGCAAATATGATGAAGCAATGAAAGAATATACAGACCTATTTAATAAACTTCCTTTAGGCGACAAAATGCGTGCTTCACTTCATATAAATATTGCTGAAATCTATCTTGAAAAAGATGATATAAAACAAGCTAAAGAAGAAATGAAAAAAGCCACAAGAGCAGGTGCAACAACAGGTGAATTAGCAGAATTACAAAGTCAAATAGAAAAAAGAGAAAAAGAAAAACAAGGAAACACAATTTCTTTAACAATAGCTTTAGTATTGGGAATTGCAATAATTGCAATAATAATTGCATTCTTATATAACAAAGAAAGAAAAAAATATATACAATCAGTTTTAGCAGATTTTAATGAAAAAATAGATAAAGTTTCAAATATTCAAGACTTAGCAGAATTTTTGCCAAAATATTTTTGTGAGTATTTTGAAAGCGGTGTAAATGGATTCTTGATGGTTTATAACAGACAAAATAATTCATTAAGTACAATAAATTCACATGTTTTATATAATCAAGAACCTATAAGAATTATAACAGGCAATGAAGTAACAAATTGGACAATGCAAGAAGCACGCCTCATTATGTCTGTAAGAGAATTAGCACATTCTGCATTGTTTAAAAAAGCATTTCCAAGTCTTGTTGAAAGATTTCAGGCTCTACAAGTTAGAAATGTCATATTTTTAAGTGATAAAAGTACATTTATTGGATTGATAACACTTGGCGAAATAAATCCAAAAATAGGAATGAAGAAGAGATCTTATGCTCTTTTAGAAGCACTCATATCAACATCAGCTCAAACATTACAAACTCAACACTTGATAGAAGCATCAATAAGCGATGATCTCACAGGATTATATAACAAGAAAAATCTCTATCATGGTCTTTCAGAAGAGTTAAAAAGAGCAGATAGAGACAGACAGGCTTGTTCTATCTGTGTAGCAGATATAGATAATTTTAAGCAAGTAAATGAAACATATGGTCCAGCTCAAGGAGATAAGATTCTAAAAGGTATAGGAAAAATTATAAAAGAAAATATAAGAGAAGGAATAGACATAGGAATAAGAACAGCAGGGCAAGAATTTGCTTTAATACTTCCAGGAACCAATGCAGATTTAGCTGAACTTGTGGCTGACAGAATAAGAAAAATTATTCAATCTACTACATTTGAAGGCTTCGAGACACAAAAAACAATAACGATGAGCTTTGGAGTTTCAACATATCCTGACTTAGCATTAAACGATAATGATATGATACAAACAGCCAAAACAGCACTTGAAGTAGCAAAACAAACAGGTAAAAACCAAGTATGTGTATATAATGGGCAAAGTCAAACTTCAAGAGAAGAAAAAACAAAAAAAGTATTTGAAGTTAAAAGTGGTCAAGCATCTTTTGAAAACAATTTTGAACATCTAAATTTATTTGATTCAAATACAGGAATATTAAATTATTCTTACTTCTCAATGAAAGTACAAGAAGAAATAAAGAGATGTGATAGATATAGAATAACATTTTCTATGTTCTTATTCTCTGCTGTCCCAGAAGTTTCAGGAGAAATTCAAGACGAAGCTATGAAAATATTTGCAGAGATAATAAAAACTCAATTTAGAGAAAATATTGATATATGCACAAAATTAAATAAAAATTCTATACTATTGATGACACCTGAAACTCCAAAATCAAAAGCTCCAATACTTGCAAAAAGAATTCAAAATTCATTTAAAGAAAAAAGTCAAGATAGATTGCAAGGCAATAACTTAAGAGTTGTAGGTTCGATAGCTTCATATCCTGAATGTGCAGATACAGCTGATGAACTACTTAACAAACTCATCACCGCAATGGATATGGCAAAACTTATGGAAACTGGAATTTGTATCTGCGGAGCTGAAAAGAAATAACTAAAATGTGAAGCCCTCGTTTGTATATAACTACAATCGAGGGCTTTTTTTTGTGTTTCTTGAAATTGCAGAAAAGGGGCTATTTTCGATAAAATTACTATGTTTTTTTCAATTAATTACAAGTTACATTTTCATCGAAAATTTATTCGAATTTTCACTTATACACATTCCCCCTTGTCAAGTCTGTAAATTATCATTTAGGGAATGTTGGAAAACTACCCAATAAGGTCTATTTAGAGAAAAAGTTTTCTGAGCTTCGCAATGACAAAGTGGCAGTATACAGGCATATATTGGATAGTTTTCAATAACTTTTTATTTACTTATTTTTTTTGAATCAACTAATACAAGGCGTTAATTTATTAAACAGATCGCCTATATTTGTACAATTTCTGATAAAAAATTAATTCAATGGATAATTTATCTATTTTATAAAATAAATTATAATTAAATATTCAAAAGTTGTCGTACTCTAAAATTTACGAAGATTATGCAAATCTACAAAATTTTATTTTATTACCTAAAAGGAGCTTTTTATGGATGTACTTCACTTACTCAAATAAATATTCCTAACAGTGTTACATCTATTGGAAATACTGCTTTTGCTGATTGTAGTTCACTTACTCAAATAACTATTCCTGACACTGTTACATCTATTAAAAACGCAACTTTTATGAATTGTAGTTCACTTACTCAAGTAGATATTCCTGACACTGTTACATCTATTGGAGTTAGTGCTTTTGGTGAATGCACTGCAACATCACTTGAAATTACTATTCCTAATGGAGTAGAAACAATAGGCGAAAATGCCTTTAAGAATGTAGCAAATATTGTATATGATACAACACAAATGACAGCAACAGGCTCACCTTGGGGAGCATTGAAGGTAAATGGTGAAACACCGTAAAAGAATAAGATAGATAAACAAAAAATTCCAGCCGAGAAATTCTCTCGACTGGAATTTTTAATTGTTAAAAAAACTTTAAATATTTTTCATATCTTTAAGTAATTGGACAAGGAATTTAAAGAAATGTTCTACAGATTCAATTTCGATATGTTCATCAGGTGTATGGACATTTCTCAATGTTGGACCAAATGAAACTGCTTCCATTCCAGGATATTTTTCCATTATGATACCACATTCAAGGCCTGCATGGATTACAGTAACAATTATATCTTTTCCAATACTATCTTTATATGCTTTTTTAGCTACTTTCAAAAGTTTTGAGTCAAAATTAGGCTGCCAAGCTGGATAACCTTCATCTTCAGAATATTTCAAATCAATAAGATTTCCAAGGGCTTCTGTTCTATTGCAAACAGCTCTTTTAACAGATTCATAAGAACTTCTATGAGACATTTCAAACTTGAAATTATCGCCTT
>CADAWZ010000122.1 GCA_902791745.1 uncultured bacterium | reverse complement strand
TCTTCATTTGGATAATCAAGAGTTAAAAATACTGATTTATTTTTTCTTTCTTTTTTTTCTATTGTCAAATAACCTGCTTGAAATAGAAAACTTTCAGGACTCGCTTTTTCTATTTCATGTTCGTCTGCAAAATCCGAAGCCACTTCTAAATGTCTAAATTGTTCAAAATTATTAATTTGATGCTGTTTAAAATAACCAGCAAGAAAGGATGGAGTAGATGAAGTGTACCAATAATTATTAAATTCAGATTTTTTAAAGAAATTTAAAACTGAAAATGGATTATATACCCTTACTATTCCATCAAATGAAAAACCATCATAATAATATTCTATCGTATCAAGTAACTCTTTCCTATCCATAGATAATTCTTTTTCTGTTTTGTCAAGCCAATCAGAAAAATTATCTTCAAGTTCTTTTTGTGTATAGCCAACTATATCACTATAATCTTTATCAAGTGATAAATCTTCTAAATTATTTAAACTCGAAAAAACTCCAGCCTTACTAAATTTTGATACACCTGTTAGCATTACGAAACGCAAATAATCACTACAATTTTTTACAACAATATAAAATGAACTCAAATATTTTCGCATTTCTTCTGCTTTTTCTAAATCGTTTAAATTATCTGTCATCGGTTTATCATATTCATCAATAAGAACAACAACCTGTCCAAATTCTTGATATAGCTTTATGATTAAATTAGAAAAAATAATATCTGCATTTTCATCTAAATCCATTGTTAATTTATTTATAGTCAAATATTGTTTGAATTGATTAACAAGATAATGATTTAATTGTTCTGAACTATTATAAGATTTTAAGGCACTCATATCCAATTTTATTACTGGATTTGGATGGTTTGATTGTTCTTTTACCCATTCCTCAGCATATAATCCCTTAAATAATTCAGCTTTACCTTTAAACATTGCCTCTAATGTTGATAAAGTAAGAGATTTTCCAAATCTACGAGGACGAGATAAAAAATAACTTTTTTCTGTCTTTGCAAGTTCAAGTAATTTTTTCGTTTTATCAACATAAAGATAATTATTTCTACGAATCTTTTCAAAACTTTGCATTCCAATTGGTAATTCTTGCATATATGTTTTCTCCTTAATTTTTTCTAAAATTAAGGAGCCTAAATGCTCCTCTTTATATATGTTTTCTCCTTAGCGTTATAGCTAAGGAGGTTATCCTTCCTATTATTATTTTTTTATTTTTAGTAGAAGGAGCCTAAATACTCCTCTTAATATATTTTTTCTCCTTAGTATGGTATGCGATCGTGGTAATCTCAACCGCTTAATTTAAATTTAGTAATTTTTGAGTAGATCGGCTACAACATTCTAAATAGAGACGATCGACTCAATTTTTAAGTAAATAATAATTTACAGGCTTAGATTGCCACGGCTACGCCTCGCAATGACAAAGTGGCAGCAAACAGGCATATATTGGATAGTATTTATCCACAAAGCTGGTCGAACAACACCGTTATTACGGTTAATATAGTTGCGATTGAAACTACCACCAATAACGACAAAATAGACAAAAACACCATTAGGAGAACGAAGCCACCACCAACAATAACCATCATATGTATAAGCACCATTTTTCAGTGCATATGCATTAGGCTTACATTTTCTTGCATCATCACCAGAAAAATATTTTTCTGCCTCTTCTTTGCTCAATAAAAATACCTTATCACCATCGAAAGGCTTTATATTTTTCTTCTCGTTTTCATTAAAAGCTCTATTGTAAAAATCACGATTCAACCATTGACGAATTTCACTATTTTTCCAATTATTTGAACTACTATCAAAACGCCTTGCTTCAAGACCATATCTTGAAATCACAAGCATTTTATTTTCTTCTTTTGACAATACCAGCCATTCAATAGGTTGAACTTCACCATTTGTAGTCTGAGGATAAGAACCAAATTTTATATAATCACCAACTTTAGCATTTCTTAAAGAAAAATTATCTACTTCTCTAACTAAAGACTTTATATTAATATTTTTAATATTTTCAGGTAGTATAAAAACAGTTTCAAATTTTTGAATGGGATTATTTTCTTCTATGAAAGATTTATTTAACTGTCTATCCCATATCCTAAATATAATATCTCCTAATTGAAGTTTATCTGAATGATAAAGATAACCCTCATTGACAGATTCTCCATTTATAATAAGGTTTTTATTAGTAGCCTTTAAAATAGCTTTATATAATCGCTTTTCAGGATTCCATTCAAGAAAAACATGTATTCTTGCAAGAGATGGATCGCCAATAAGTATCCAATCTCTTTTTATCTCTCTTGGGGCAAGTCTTCTGCCAATAGTAATTTTGTCAGATTCTAAATCAAAAGTCTGTCCTTTCTGTGTTCCATTTATAACTTCAAGAAGAAAGTTTTTAAATTTTCTTGCTTCTTCCTCGTTTTTTTTTCTTGCTTCTTGTTCGACTTTTTTTCTTGCTTCTTCGGCTCTTTTTCTTGCCTCTTCTTCTGATGATTGCTGTCCGTTGGGTTTTCCACAGTTACCACAAAATTTAGTTGTATTTACAAAACCACAAGAACAAGTCCAACTTGTATTTTTAGGAACTGGTTTAGATTTTCCACAATTACCACAGAAATTACCATTATTTACGGTGCCACAAGCACAAGTCCAATCCATCTGATTTTGCTGTACTTGTTGATTTTGTGTTTTTGGAGTATAATTCCAACCAAGGATTTTAGCAAATGAACTTATTACAAACTCACTCCAATCTTCAGCCATTCCTTGTTCATCAAATTCATCTCTCAACCTTGCAATTTTTACATTATCTCTTTCATTTCCAAATATTCTCTCCAAAATCTTATCTTCTAATGCTCTCTTGACTATTTTTAGTTCTTTTGGATTATCTGAACATAAATCAAGTAAATATGATTTAAATCTCTTTGAATCTGTCAAAAGTTTTTTGTCATTTTTCTCAACTATAAATTTTATGGCTTCTGATATTTTCATTGCTTTTTTCCTTATTTATAATAAAATTGATAATTTACTGGAGAAAATTCAACTAAAACAGAAGTTTGATTCAATTTTTCTATTATTTCCTCGGATATAAAAGAAGCATATTGTTCCAAATACATTTTCTCAGAACTATCAAAATACAATATTACAATAAATCCATTTTCAAAAGTCGTTTCTTTTCCGTCATTCCAAACTCCCTTTGACTTTAAAATAGTAAATCCTGAAGTGTATTTTAAAAAAATTTCTTGTAGTATTTTTTCTGCATCTTCAGACTTTATTAGTTGAATATATTTATCCTTATCATTTAATCCAATATAAAAATTTAGTTTAAAACCATTTTCTTTAAATGATTTATCTGACGAATTAAAAATAGGATTTGAATTAACTTTACAAGATAAAAAAATAAGAAAACAAAATAAATAGATTAATACTTTTTTAATTTTTAACATGTTTTTTCTTTCATAAATATTATAAATATTAATTTTATTATAACATCATTTTTGATATTTGCAAAGAATAAAATATTTTAAAAAAAAATTTATTTTTTTAATATTTTAATGAAATTTTAAGATAACTATGTTATAATAACTTTGTCAAAAAAAAATAAAAGAGAGGTATTACTACATGAAATTCACAAATATTCTCGTAGCAACTGCAATTTTTGCAACAACATCCTTATTTGCATTCACTCCAGTATTTGCACAATGTGATGGAGATTGTTGCACTCCTCCACCGCCTCCACCTCATGGAGATAGAATGGAAAAAGGTGAAAGACCACATCATCCAATGCATAAAGATAAACTAAATCTCACTGATGAACAAAAAGCACAAGCAAAATCTATTTTCAAAAAAGCAAAAGAAGATAAAGATGCTCTCTTGACAGACGAACAAAAAGCTAAAATAAAAGAAAGAACGGAAAAAAGAGGAGATAAAGATTTCAATAGATATAAAAAATATCCCAAATTTGGTGAAGGACTAAATCTCACAGAAGAACAAAAAGATAAAATTAAAAAAATAGATGAATGGGAAAAAACAGAAAGCAGAAAAATAATAACAGCAGAACAAAAAGCAAAAGTTAAAGAAATCAAAAGAAAAGCAAAAGAAGATAGAATGAATGTTCTAACTCCAGAACAGAAACAACAGATGAAAGAAATGAAGGCTTACAAACATGGCTATAAAGGTCATCATGGTCATCATGGTCATCATCACAAAATGCACAAAGGAAATGAAAATTTCAGAGGGGTTGAACTCACTGATGAACAAAAGGCTAAATTTAAAGCAATAGATGAAAAGGCAAGAAAAGATTTTGAAAGTATACTTACAGATTCACAGAAAAAGACATTAGACGAACAAAAAGCTAAAATGAAAGAAAGAAGAGAAAGAAGAGAAAATAATTAAATATTTATATTGCCACCCTTTGTGAATATTTTCCATTGGGTGGCAATTATGTATTTTTAGGGGAAAAAAGTTATGAAAATATTATTAATTGAAGATGACAAAGCCATAAGTGATTTAATAAAAAGAGGTCTTGAAGATGATGGAAATTATAAAGTAATAGTAGCAGAAGAAGGAAATAGTGGATTAGAAAATGCCCTTGATGATGATTTATCGTTAATAATAATGGACATAATGCTTCCAAATATGTCTGGGTTTGATATATGTAGACATGTTAGAAGTGAAGGAATTATGACTCCAATTTTAATGTTGACTGCAAGAGATGGAATGGACGATATGATAAAGGGATTTGAAATAGGAGCAGATGACTATTTGACAAAACCTTTCCATTTTGATGAACTTTTTGCAAGAGTAAAAGCACTTATAAGAAGAGATTGTCTTTTGAGGGGGAATACTATAGTAATAGAAGACCTCGAAATAGATACAAATTCAAGAACTGTAAAATTAGCAGGTAAAAAATTGACTTTAGGTTCAAGAGAATATACACTTCTTGAAGCACTTGCTCGCAATGAAGGTCGTCCATTGAGTAGAGAAACAATTCAATATAAAATTTGGAATAATGAAGATATAATGTCAAATACAGTAGATGTATATATAAGAATGTTGAGAAAAAAAATAGATGACAACAGACCTAAAAAATTGATACATACTGTATATGGCTTTGGCTATATGATAAAAAAGTTTGAAAAACAATGATAAAAAACTCTATAAAATATAAACTTATAATTTGGAATATAATATCTTTAATTCTTCTATTTGCATTACTTCTTATAATTATACAAATTTCAGTAACATCTATATTTAGATATAATATAGATAAAAAATTGCATAAAATAGCAAGTAGAGAATTACATATGTATAATGAAATGAATGGAAGAAGACCTCCATTTAAACATAGAAAAAAGTTCCATAATCATCACAAAAAATTTGACAAAAAATTTCTTATTCCACCTACAGTTTTTAATTTAGATGGTAGTGTTTCTAAGTTTACAGATCCAGAAGGTCATATTAAAACACTAAAACCTTTGGATATACATTCATTTGAAAAATCAAAATCAGGAAAAGAAATATATAATTCTGTAATATTTACAAATGAAGATTTGGAGCAAGAACCTGTAAGAGTTATCTATCTTCCTTGTATAGAAAATGGAAATACAAAATTTATAGTTCAAGTCATAATGCCTGAATCAGAATTAAAACAGTTCAATTCTGTATTCAAATCAATAATGCTTGCCATGATTCCTATTGTCGTCATATTTGCTGGATTAGGAGGATTATTTATTACAAAAAGACTCTTGAAAGCAATAGACAATATGAATAAAGATATTGATAAAATAAACGAAATAGAAAATGAACACAGATTACCAATAACAGGAAATGACGAGTTTGGAATTCTTTCAAGTAAAATAAATGGAATGCTTGACAGAATAGATACACAGTTTACAGCATTAAAAAAATCAATTGAAAGAGAAAAAACATTTACTTCTGATGTTTCACATGAATTGAGAACTCCACTTACTGTAATAAAAGGAAATACATCTTTGACATTAAAAAAAGAGCGAGACAAGGAATATTACATAAAAACTATTACAGAAATAGACAAAGCATCTGATTCAATGCTCGAAATAGTAGAATCACTCTTATTGATTTCAAGAGCAGATAGTGGAAATGCAAAATTGAGGTTAAAAACAGTAAATTTATATTCTTTAGTAGAAGATATTATATCTAATTTAGTAACCAATACAAAAAAAATAACAATAGAAAATTTTGACCAAAATATAGAAATAGAATGTGATTACTCTTATATAAAACAAGCCATTACTAATCTTCTAACAAATGCAATAAGATATACTGATGATAATGGAGAAATAAAAATCACTGCAAATAAAGAAGATAAATTTGTAAAAATAAGTGTTATTGACAATGGTTGTGGAATTGCTGAAGAACATATACCACACTTAACAGAAAGATTTTATAGAGTTGATTCTTCAAGAAATAGAGGAAATGGTGGTACTGGGTTAGGACTTGCTATAACAAAAACTATAATAGATTTACACAATGGAAAACTTGAAATAAATAGTAAAGAAGGAGAAGGTAGTACATTTTCTATATTTTTGCCTTCTTAGCAAAAAAAAATAGCCTACTTGCCATTATCGGCAAATAGGCTATTTTTTATTTGTCTAATTATTTCTTATTCTGCTTTGCCCAAGTATCTTTGAGTGCTATTGTTCTGTTGAAAACAGGATGTCCTTCTGTTGAATCTTTGTCAAGGCAGAAATAACCTGTTCTCTCGAATTGAACTACATCTCCTACTTTTAAATCATTTACACAGAGTTCAGCTTTTGAACCTTTAACTATTTTTAATGAGTCATGATTTACAGTATCAAGGAAGTTTTCAGCAGCTGATGGATTTTGACAGTTGAAGAGATTTTCATAAATTCTTACTTCTGCATCAACACAGTTTGTAGCACTTACCCAATGGAGTGTTCCCTTTACTTTTCTTCCGTCTGCAGATGTACCGCCCTTTGTTTCTGGATCGTAAGTGCAGTGGATTTCTTTTATTTCTCCATTTTCATCTTTTACAACTCCTGTGCATTTTACATAGTATCCAGCTTTTAATCTTACTTCACGATCAGGAGCCATTCTGTAGAATCCTTTTACAGGTTCTTCCATGAAGTCATCTCTGTCTATGTAAAGTTCTTTAGAGAAAATGACTTTTCTCTTTCCTTCGTCCATGTTTTCAGGGTTGTTTATTGCTTC
>CADAWZ010000121.1 GCA_902791745.1 uncultured bacterium | reverse complement strand
TTTCAATTTTGAAATTGCAAATTCCACAAATTATTTATCATATCAACAAATTCAGAATTGGTTTCAGATAAAATATTTGTCCAAGTTTCTTCACCATTGGCATTTGAAAAATGAATTCTGTACAAATCAATAAATTGTCTTGCAAAATCAACAGTAAATTTATCCCTATGTGAAGTTATCAAATAGTTGTACAAGATTTTTAAATTATCCATTCCTTTAAATAATTCTAAAAATTCATTAGAAGACATTATTGCAAGAGTTCCCATAAGCCTATTTCCAATTTCTTTTCTATCTGTAAGACCTGAATTTGCGAATAGTGAAATCAAAACTCCTCCTGTAACAACAGAATCTATATTTCTTGCAGCTTCTATATATTGTGCCTGTTTTTCTTCATCATAAGCAACATCAAGTTTTTCAAAAATCAAATTTACAGCTCTTCTTCTATAATCAATAGGCATTTTTGCTCCACACCTTGAAAGAGATTCTACGGCCTTATTTCTAATATCCATATAATTCTCTCCAACAGCATCAACCAAGATTGAAGAAGCCCATATATTTCTTTTATTTACAAGCATTTCAGTAACATCAATAGCTTTTTCATAATTTACAGGCTGAATTCGAACAGATAAAGGCAAAAGAACAGAATGTTCTTCAAAACTCAAATGATTTAAAATATCAACTGCGTAATTAAATAACTTCTCATCTTTCTCTTTTAAAATCAAAGAGACATAATTATCAATCAAAAATTCTATATTTTTACCCTCAAAATTTTCTCTTCCAATAGCACCTGGAACTAAAATGCTGATCATATCTGAAAGAGCTCTACAAGCTGCACCTGAAGATTTATTTAAAAGAGCATCTTTTACAAAAACAATTGCATATTGCTTATATATATTCCTTGCTGTTGCAATATCTAAATAACCACATCTTTTTAATGTCTCAAAACATTCCATTTTTAAAATGTCTGGACAACTTAAATAGAAAAGAGAAACAAACAAAATAAATCTTGCTTCTTCTGCTTTTTCTTGATATTCAAATTTATTGCTGAATAATATAGCCTTAGCAGCAGGTATAACTCTATCAAAATATCTTTTTCCTGATTTAGGTAAATCAAAATCAATCAAATCCTTATATTCTTCAAAACTCATACCATCTTCAATCATCTTTTTACAATTTTCAAGTCTTGTTTCATAAGAATCAGATGATTTCAAATAATTAAAAACTCGTTCAGAAACTGTTCGTGATAAATCTTCTTCAATAGATAATTGAATTGTGCTTGAAGTCGTTTCATCAGAATAATCTTTTTCCTCTTCTTCTAAGTCTGAAATACTCATCAATATAGAAGAAAGAGATTGTTTTTGTTTTGTCTTACCCAACAATGGCAAAAAGTCCATTGCTCTTTTTGAAACAAATTCTGGCAAATCAGAATCAGACATAAATATTTTTAATTCTCTTCTTAGAGCATCTTGCATAAAAGAATCAGAAACAAAATAATTATTTATAGAATTTTCAACAAAACGCATATCATGATCTGAGCCAACTTTTATCAATTCAAGCAACATTTCAATAGTTTTTGAAACAAGAGTTGGAGATACATCAACATTTCCTGCCGACTTAATATCTACAAAATTTACTTTTAAAGCATCTTTAAGTTCTCTTGGAGTATGTGGTAATTCAGTTTTATCTTTTTCCACAGTATCTTTTTTAATTTTTGATACTTCTTTAATAAGTTTACTCTCAACTTTTGGCTCATCAATAGATTTAAATTCTTCAACTGTTGTAAGTTCTACTTTTACAGGCTCCACAGGTGGAAGTTCTACTTTCACAGGTTCAACAGGTGGAAGTTCTACCTTTGGAGGAGGAATCAAAACTGATTTAGATGATGAAACATAAGAACTCTTTAAAACACGACAATTTTCAGACAATGGCTGAACAGCAGGTACTGGTTCGGTTTTCTCAGTTACTGGTTCGGTTTTCTCAGTTACTGGTTCGGTTTTCTCAGATACTGGTTCGGTTTTCTCAGATACTGGTTCGGTTTTCTCAGATACTGGTTCAATTTTCTCAGATACTGGCTCAGTTTTCTCAACTACTGGTTCAGTTTTCTCAGCTACTGGTTCGATTTTCTCAGATACTGGTTCAATTTTCTCAGATACTGGTTCGATTTTCTCAGCTACTGGTTCAGTTTTCTCAGCTACTGGTTCAGTTTTCTCAGCTACTGGTTCAGTTTTCTCAGATACTGGTTCAATTTTCTCAGCTACTGGCTCAGTTTTCTCAACTACTGGTTCAGTTTTTTCAGCTACTGGTTCGGTTTTCTCAGCTACTGGTTCAATTTTCTCTGATACTGATTCGGTTTTCTCAGCTACTGGTTCAGTTTTCTCAACTACTGGCTCGGTTTTCTCGGTTTCTAAATCTATAGGAGCGACTCCACACTTATCTAAAAACTCATATACTTCTTTTATAGAAGAATTTTCTTTAATTTTAAAATAATCAATTAAAGCCTCAACCGATTTACTTTCTTTTTCTTTAAATTCTTTTACAAATTTTACTGCAGAATCTCTTGTATATGAATCTCTTGTTTTAGAAAGCAATTTAACAAGTTTTGAAAAAACTTTAGGTCTATCTGTCAATTTATATCTATAAAAAGTCTCATAAAAATTCCACACCAATGGACTATACATAGCTTCTGAAGCTTCAACAGCAAGAAATCCCATTGAAATTAAAACCTTACGAGCTTTTTGTCTTACATCACTTGGAGGATTATTTCTTATATAACAAAATAACATTCTCCGCATCATTTCTATAAATCTTTCTTCTTTTATCTCTGTAATAAAATCCATAGAAATATTTGTTTTTAAAATACAAAAATAAACAGCTTTCGCAGAAGAAAATATATCATTAGAATTGCCTGATGATATAACATCTTTTAAATATGATGAAAGTTCTTCGACATCTTTTTTTAAAATTAAGTTTTCAAAAACACTATTATCAAACATTTGAAACTCCGTAGTAAATAGACACAACTAAAGTCCGATATTCTGTATAATCTGGTATATAGGAAGCATGACAGCTAAAACAAGAACTAAAACAAACATACTCATTGATATAATCATTATAGGTTCAATCAAGCTAAGTGAACGCTGTAAGGCCGATGTCAAATCCAATTCAAGCATTTTAGCCGCATCTTTTAAACAAGCTGACACATCACCAGTAGCTTCACCAGCTGCAAGGAGATTAACGCTTGAAAGTGGCATAAGCCCTGTTGCTCTCATAGCCTTGGCAATAAAAACTCCTTCACCAACAGCATCTATTATTGGATAAATCAATTGTTGTTCCATAAAACTATTATCTGCAATTTTACCTGCAATAAAAATAGCTTCTTGAATTGGCACACTATATTCAATCAAAAGTGCAAGAGACCTACAAAAATTTTCTGCATATCTACATCTATATATATAACCAAGAACAGGAAGTCTCAATTTCATGAAATCTATATTATATTTTCCAACAGGCGTAGAGGCATAAGCAAATATTTGATAAGCCATGAAAAATAGTAAAACAATACTTATAACAACGAGATAAGGATTACATAAATAACCAACTATAGACATCAAAACCTTTGTGATCCATGGTAATTCAGTATCTAAATCAGATATAACATCAACTATTTTTGGAAGAACACCAACAAAAAGACCTATATTTAATACAAATGACAAGAAAAAAGTTACAATAGGATAAGTCATTGCTGCTGAAAGACTTCTTTTCAAAGACACTTCTTTTTCCAAGTCCTCTGCAAGTGAATTAAAAGCATCTGCAAGACATCCTGTATTCATTCCCAAACATACAATTCCCCTATAATTAGGCTTAAATACATCTGGAAACTCTTCCATAACCTTATCTATTCTCTTACCTTCATTTATGCCACGCAAAATAACTTTGAATGGTCCCTTCAAAGCATCTCCAACTCCAGCAGATTCTATTAATATTTCAAAAGATCTTGTAACAGTTATACCTGCTGTCAAAAGTGTAGCAAGTTGCCTTGTTGCAATAGATAACTCAGGAGAATAATCTTTTTTCCTAAAAAATTTCTTTAATGTTTCAAGAGAAAATTTTTCAGCTTTTACTTCTGTAACTTCTTCAATTCCTACAATTGTATGTCCAGCTTGCAAAAGATGATCTATTAAAGTTTGTTTATCTTTAGCCTCTCTAACAGATTTAGTTTTTTTTCCACCTTTTGGAACACTTTCAACAATAAATGTTGGCATATTTTCTCATCTCCAAAATAATTCAATTTAAAAATAAAAATTGGATTTTATACAAATTTTGACAGTTATACCTTTTTAAACTTCTTCAAATTTATATATTCTTCCTTTTTTAAAAATCTTTTATTAAAAACTACTTGTAAAATACAGGCAAAAAAAATATAATATCGAAATATATATAGAATTTTTCAAAAAAATAGCAATGGAGGCTGTCTTGAAAGTAAAATTTATTTTCTTATACATTATTTTGCCTTTTATTCTGTGTATAACAGGATGCATGGAAGCAAAACGAGAAGCCGATCGTTGTTATTTAGAAGGAATCAATTATGAAAGAACTGGAGATATTGAAAAAGCTAAAAAATCATATCTATCAGCAATAAAATATTTAAAAACACATACTGAAGCACATAGAAAATACCAAGATATAGAAATAAGTCTTGGAAATAAAGCTGAATTAATAGAAAAATATAAAAAAGAATTAGAAACACATCCTGACAGCCCTTGTTATCTATATTTATTTGGAAGATTAATGCCAAATTTAGAAAAAAGAAATTCATACTACCAAAAAGCTCTTGAAAAAGATCCAAATTATCTTTGGGCTATAAATGGTATAGGTGGAGAATATATAAAACAGGGTAAATATGACATAGCTGTAAAACAGTTAAAAAAAATAATAGAGATAGATTCAGAATTTTCACCTGTTCACTTAAGTTTAGCTCAAGCTTGGTTTGCAATGAATAAACTCGATCCAGCATTAAGCGAAATAAAAAAGTATAATGAACTCGAACCTGAATCAGAAGAGGGCTTTGAGCTTGCAGGAAAAATATATATAGCTAAAGGTGATGAAGAAGAAGGATTAAAAGAATGGCAAAAATCCATAAAATTAAATCCAAACAGAACAACACCTATATATCTTACAGCAGAACAATATCTAAAAACAGGAAAATATGAAGAGGCATTAAAAGAAGTAGAAAAAATATATAGCATAAATCCAAATCATATAAAAGCAGAATTGATAGAGGGCAGAATAAAATTTATACAAAATGATCTTTCAAAATCTGCAACACTTGCAAATAAAATTTTGAGAACAGAACCAAACAATATTGAGGCATTGAGATTAAAAGCAGAAATACTCGAAAACTCAAATAAAAAAGAAAATGCTATTGAAATATACAAAAAAATATTATCTTTAAATCCAAATGATGTAAAAACTCTTGAATGGTTTGGAAAAGAAGCATATAAAAATGGGAATAGACAAGAAGCTACAAATTACATTTCACAAGCTTGTCAAAGAAAAGATTTTTCAATTTCAGGTAAAAGAATATTGAGAGACCTTTTATATTTAAACAACAAAGCAGACTTAGCTGAACCAATAGCAATAGAAATAATAAATAAAAATGATGTTTCAATAGAAGACAGGATAAAAGCAGGATTAATCGCTATAACCATGTCAAAGACATCAAAAGCTGAATCCATATTTAAACAAATATATGAAATAGAAAAATTTGATGAAAAAATTCCGTTATTTATATATTTAGTATCTCCTT
>CADAWZ010000120.1 GCA_902791745.1 uncultured bacterium | reverse complement strand
ACTTTCCACAAAATCAAAATGAAGCCTATTATCGTTCATTATTTGTAGTATTGCTTCGTGGTGGTGCAGGTGTAAGTTCATTTCAAGAATCTTATACAAAAGATGGACGATCAGATTTGGTTGTTCCTTTTGATGACAAGATTATAATAATTGAGTTCAAATTTGCAAATAATTCAAAAGAAGTGGATAAAAAGAGATTAGAAGGTCAAGAACAAGTAAAACGATATGCCGAAAGTTATAAAAATGAAGGAAAGAAAATAATAACAGTTGTTTTAGTTGCTGACAACAGAAAAAGAAAAGTTGTAATATAAACAGAGAGTGTGAGGAAAATTTTCTTCACACTCTCTGTTTTTTACATTTTGCTAATTTTTTTCACATCCCCATCATTATTTCTTTTACTGCTTTGGCGACATATCTTACATCTTCTTCTGTGTTCCCTCTTCCAAATGAAATTCTTGTTGTTCCCTGTGGAAATGTATTTATTGACTTATGAGCAAATGGGGAACAGTGTAATCCCGCCCTTGTAGTTATATTATATTTCTGTTTTAACAAGAAAGTCATATCAGAACAAGTTATTTTATCTGATGTAATTGAAATTGTCGGCAGATAAATTTTGTTATTATGACCTGAAAATATTTTGATATTTTTTACATTAGATATTTCTTCAACAAAAATATCTGCGAGTTTTTGCAATTTTTCTTGTTCAAGTCCATTTTTTTTGAGTTCTTCAATGGCTTTTGACAATGCTATTATTGAATGTGCATTATAAGTTCCAGCTTCCAACTTTTCAGGATATGATTCAGGCATATCTTCTGATTCACTCAAAAAACCAGTTCCGCCATAAATGAGAGGTTCGATATCTATTCCTTTTCTTTTATATAAAACCCCAATACCAAAAGGTGCTTCAGTTCCTTTATGACCTGAAAAGAATAGTATATCTACTCCCAATTCATCTGGATCGATATCTATATGACCTGCTGTTTGTGCTGTATCACAGACAAATATTGAATTTTTCTTTCCCTCTGCAATGCTTTTTATATCAAATACTTCACCAGTTACATTTGAACCATGCATGCAAATTGCCATTTTTGTCTGTGGAGTTATGGCATTTTTAAATCTCTCAACATCGAGATGACCATTTTTAAATTCGATGATGTCGAGATTTATATTTTTTGTCTTTTTTAAGTGCAAAAGTGGGCGGATAACTGCATTGTGTTCCATTGATGAGACAACTACATGATCGCCTTCTTTTAAAATGCCAAATATTGCCATATTGGCAGACATTGTAGCACCAGATGTAAAGATTATTTCTGAACTGTCAACATTTTTTCCAATAAAAGAGGCGATATTTTCTCTTGCTTCAAAAATCATTTCAGAAGATTCATATGCAAAACTTCTCTGTGGATTTCCTTCAACTGAGACTAAATAATTTTGCATTGCTTCTATTGCAGATTTGTTTTTTGGAAAAGATGTTGCTGAATTATCTGCATAGATGTTTTTTAGGTTAGGCATATTGTCTTATCCGCTTCTTTTATTGTATTTATAATTTCCATCATATTTGAAATATTGCCTACTTTTATATTTGATTTCAAATTGAAGTAGTCAAGACATGTTCCACATACAAATAATTCAAAACCACAATCTTGTAATTCTTTTAGGGCTGTTATAAATTCTGAACCCTCACATGCTAAAGTTACACCTTTATTTAAAAATACTGCTTTTTTGATTTTGAATTCTTCTGTTACTGATGGAAGTGTTTTTAAAAATGAGTGCATTAAAATTCTTCCAAGTTCTTTTTCATCAGAACCAATTACATCTGATTTTACGATTGCAACAACAGAATTATTTGAGACATCACAATAATTTTCTACTTTTTCTTCTATTTTTGCTATTTCACCAGTTGAAGCAGAAACTTCCATTGTTATTTTGTCTGTTGATTCAATTTTTTTGAATTCTCTGTTGTATTTTTTTAGAAATCTGCTTACATTTTGAAAACTTGCATTTCCATTTATATTTGATGAAAATATAACTGTGAAACTTTCGTTTCCATTTGGTGATTCTATAAATTCTTTTACTCTGATTAGAGGGGTAGGGCATTCAAGTCCTCTTACATCTATCTGCATTTTTTTCTCCTTTATATATTTTTTTGTATGCTTTTATTATATCAAATTTTAAAAATAAAGCAAATTTTTTAATTTTTTTTTGGCGAATCACTAAATTAATTCATTATAAAAATTAAAACTTGTACATAAAATTTGGCGTAGGTAAAAAAGAGAGTTTACCAACACACCCTAATAATAAAGTTCAAAATTTTCAAAAAGCCATTTACCGTCAATATTTTTTTGAACCATTTTATATTCTTTTATTTCAAATGGCGAAGTGTCATCTTCTCTTGATTCTTTTTTTATTGTGTAAATCTTAGTATCAGGAGTTTCTTTTGTCAATTCAAACATACAACTTCCCATAAGAATATCTGCACCTCTTCCAACTTGAAGTTGATATTCACCATTTGGAGCTGTTGCATAAACATTTTTGCTTAATTCCATAAGTTCTTTATAAACTTCAGGTGTAAATACCTCTTTTACTTTTTTAGAAAGTGCTTCTTCTGATGTTATTTTATCTTCTGTTGGGGCAGGGAACTCAAAATAACTTCTAATTTTAATTGCATGTTTTAGAGTGTGTTTTAAATTTTTTTCAGGGTATATCTCATAAAGATTATAAGTTGGAATATCAGCAAAATTTTTTCCATTATATTCTATTTCAAATACTTTTGAAAAATCCATATTTACAGCATATCCAAATTTTTTTATATTTGTATTGTTAATTACTTTTACCAAATAAAATCTTTGACCTAAGTATTTTTTTTGTTCAACGAACATTAAATCTGTTTTTCCAGTTGCTTTTTCAACAAGTTCTACTGCTTGTTGATTTTTTAAAAAGCCTCTTTCAAATGGAATACAGCTACCTATAGGATATTTTTCTTCTTTGTTTTGTTGTATTTCTTGGGCTAATGCGTTTGCTTGACCAAATAAAAGCAAGCCAGCCAATAAAAATGTCAAAAATTTTTTCATAAATCCTCCTTAGGCTTAGGCAAAGTCAATTTATTTTGTTTATTATATTATCTATTATAATAGTTTTTATAGTAAGTCAAATATGAATAAAAAGAGCTTCCAGCCCTTAAATAAGAGAGGAAACTCTTTTTAGTTTATTACATAATACAAAAATATTCACTATTCTCCGCCAATGAATGAAGAAGTAAATCCTACAATTGTCTCTATACCACCATTAGCATCTCTAAAGAATGGAACATAATTGGGATCATAAGTCAAATTTATATGAGCTGCTTTTATGTTCAAATCTCCTTTTGTAGTAACTAAAGCTCCTAAAATACTAAAATTTTTATTGCCAGCATCTATGTCAATTTTTCCTGTTGCAGAATAAACAGTTCCTCTTAAAGATGTATTTTTTACTAAAATATCAAGGAGTAAATTAGTTGATGATGTTGATAAAGAATCTAATAAAGAATCATCACTATTTGTATTATTTACATAATAATTTTGGTTTGATTGAATTGTTAAAGAATCGATATCTGTCTTATATTTTTTATTTCTATTTGCAGTTGCAACTTCGTTTGGCAAAACACCAACATAATTAGGATCTGTGATTACAAGGTTTTGATTTCCTATATCAATAGTTTTATAGTAATAATAGTATCCATTTGACTTTAAAAATATATTAAAATCTGAATAATCTTCATCTCCACCTTCAGGCATTCTTACACTAACATATATATTTGCGTCTGAATATATGCTATTACCATTATTAAAGCCATTATCCCAGACATTTTTGACTTCTGTATTATCTTTAAGGACCACTAAAACAGGTTTATCACCGCTTACCTGAGAAGTTTGTTTATATCTAAATTCATAATTTGATTGATTATAAGTAAATTGACAAAAATAATTTGTTAGTGCACCGTCATTATCCGTAATAATATCATCTCCAGCTAAAAAGACTAAATTGTCTGGTACAAATCCGACTTCCTCTCTTACAACATCTCCTATTTTTCCTGTTACAATTTCAGAAAGTTCATTTTGAGAAAGTTCCTCACTTTCGCCATTTTCATTTGTAGGAGTTATCAATTCAATTGATCTATCATTACTAACATTTGTAGCTTGTTTTATATTAATGTCTCCTCTTGCCCAAACAGCTACTTTCTGATTTTCATCTACCTCCAATTCCGAACCTGCATTAAATGAAATATCTCCATTTGAAATCAAATTACCATGTCCAACAACTTCTCCATTTATATTTATATCTCCATCACTTATAAGAGAACCACCATTTACACTAAAATCAACACTTGAATTAAGCAATTTGTGTGTATTAGAATTAATTTTCTCAACCATAATAAAATTTAGCGTTCCTATAGAATGGACATTGCCAAATAAATTAACTGTTCTTGATTCAGGAGGAGCATCCATATTGAAGAAAACATTTGAATTATGTAAACCAAAAGAAATTCCTCCTGTTGCTATAGTGGAGTTTATATTACTTACAGATGCTGAGTTGTTGTCAAGGTTTGTCAATGCTGTTACAAGATTGGTTGTATTTATAAATTTCCAATATGCTTCAGGACCACCATCATCTCTATTAGGATCTCTAATATATGCATAAGTACCACTAGCTAAAGTATAAGAATTAGTATTGTTATTAGAGTTATTTGTTCCATTTTCTTCATTATTGGTAGTGGCACCTACAAGTTTTTTGGCTTCATCATAAGTAAGTTTTTGTAAATCTGCAGTATCTACAGTTGTTCCTTGATTTAATGTAATCTTAGACCATAAGCCTTCTAAATAAGTATTATTATTTGGTTTAGGAAATGAAGTTTGACCATTGACTACACCATTAAATTGAACAGGTGTAGTCAAATTTAAGAAATCATATATATCATTTGAAGAAGTTTTACTTTGTAAAAAAATATTATTATTAGCTTCTCCATTATGGTTAAATGCCGTTAATTTTCCAATAGCATTTTTATTAACATGTTTCACGCTTAATAGAGAATTTCTATCGGTATAATTTTTGCTCGCAGTTCCTTGTGAATAATTACCATCTGTTCCATTTAGTTTTATTTCTCCGCCAATAGTAGTTCCACCATCGATTGATGGTGAAGAATCAGAAGTTAAAAAAGTTTCTGCATATCTTACACATTTACCACATACACCTTTGGAAACAATATACATTGAATATGCTGGAACATTTCTCCTTATTCCATTTGAAATATTTTTTGGAGTTGGATTTGCTTTATTTAGATTGTTTACAGATAAATATTTACAATCTGAAGAGGTATGTTGATAATTTCCGTTTGCATTATTTGTTTGATTTGGATTGCCAAAAGAAACTGAAAATTTAGATTTGTAATCGTTAGTTGAATTATATCCTAAATATCCTGTAAGATTTTTTCCATCGTAATTTACAAATAAGTTATTAACAGCTGAAGTTGGAATATTTGGTGAAGATTCAGGTAAATTTGATACACCAAAATTTTTGTTTTTTCTCAATTCTCCTCTTACATATTCTATTCCAGAAAGTGCGGCTAAATATGCTTCTTCTGATTGAAGTGATAAATTACCATTTTGAAGTGCTGATTTACCTTGAACAGCAATTAAAGTCGCAATCATAACAATAATTGTAATAAAAAGCATTGTAGTTATTAAAATCATACCATTGCTTTTTTTCTTTTTCATAAAAATATCACTCTCCCTATATTTTTACACTATTGTTCTATTATATTATAGCATAAAAAGG
>CADAWZ010000119.1 GCA_902791745.1 uncultured bacterium | reverse complement strand
GACAATTTATCAGTTACTTTCGTTTTTTGAACAGCATTTCTAAATAGTTCTTGAGCTTTTCCATAATTATTTAACATATATGAAAAAGAACCAGCTGTAAAATCAATTTCACAAGGTGTTTCTGCTGTAGCTATGATTTTATTTATCATATTGAAAACATCTTCTTCATGCTCAGTAAACATGCTTGTCCAAGATAAAAGCAATAATAACTCTGTTTTATCTTGAGTTTTTGGCAACATATTTACAATTTCTTTTTGAGCTTCGTCATATTTACCTGTTCTCATTAAAGAAAGTATATACAATCTATATAATGGTGAATAATGTGATATAAGTTTTTTATTTTCAGAAAATATTTTTAATGGAATTTCAGGTTTGTTTAATTCAAGAGCTATTATCGAAGTATATTTTTTAAACATATCACTTGAATATTTATCTTTTGGAGCATTTTTTAATGTTTCCCAAGCATCTAAATATTCTCCAAGTTCTGCTTGAATTGAAGCTTTATATATATATCCCTGAGTATTGTTTTCCTCTTCAATTATTTTATCAAAGCATTTTAAAGCTTCTTTTTTATTACCAATTTGTCTTAACATGATACCAAGTAAAAAAGTCAATGAATTTTTTATTTCATTAGGTATTTCCTTTTTCAAAAGTTCTTTTATTTCACTTATAGCAGAATAAAAGTCTCCAGAAATCATGTAATCTTTTATAAGTTCGATTTTATCAACTTTTTTTAGATTTATATTTAATTCAGACACATCTTTCATATTTCACTTAAATTATAATATTTAATCAGGAAATATATTATCTGTCTCATTTATCAATAACTTATACGATTTTTTAGGTTCAAGTATAGGTTTTGATATTATATATTGAGGTAGAGGAATTGTTTCAGATATAGCTTTCTTTAATGTATCCTTATTTACTTGCATTTCTTTTTTATAACTTTCAGGTTTAGAAGATATTGGCATTCCAGTTTGTGCAGATTGTTCTCTTTGAGCTTTAGCAATAGCCTTATTATATGCAGCAATCAAAAATTTATTATCATCTGTTTGTGCTAATGCTCTTTGCCAAGCCAAGAGAGCTTCATTTGTTTTGCCAGATGTCATAGCGATATATCCAAGCACAATCCAAGTTTCAGGATAATCTGGATAATAAGAACGAATCTTTGTTGCAAATTTTTCTATTTTATTCTTATCATTTATTTCAATGCAAGAAACAAGCCCCATAAGAAGTCGAGGATAATCTACTATTTCAGTATCACTGTCTGTTTCTGCAATTAATTCACTATATCTGTTTGTCATAAATCTTCCATAAGATCTGCTATATAAAAGAATTTTACTTTCATAATCTCTGTCTGAAGAAAGGTTTAAAATCTCTATAGCTTCTCTATATGATTCTTTTTCCATCAAAAGAACTGCTAAATTATTTATTACAGAGACGCTGTGTTTTTTATGAGACATAGCTTTTCTTAAAAGTTTTTCTGCTTGTTCTGAATTTTCTTCCATTAAATTAAACAGTGCTAAATTGTTTATTATTTCAACATCATAAGGCATTATATACAATGCTCTTTCCAAAATAGCTCCACTTTTTTCCATCTCTCCTGCCAATAAATAGTGATAGCTCAAAAGATGTAGTGCTTTATAGAACATTTGATGTCTTGAAGCAAATTTTTCTACATTAATTAAGTTTTCTTCTGGTTTTACCATATCTTGTAATAAAAGATATGTCCATTCCAGCTCTATATGATTTGGAGTAATAGATAAGGTATCAGCTACTATTTCAAGTGCTTTTTCTAAATTATTTTCAATTCTGTATATATAAGCTAACCAAATTGCAGCATCTGCTGCTACTGTTTTTATATTTAATAAATTTTGTAATATTTGTATGGCTTTCTTAGTTTCTTCTTTTTCAACCATCATTCCAGCAAGAAGAAGCATTGACTCAGGATTTTCAGCTTCACTTAATAAATCCTTGGCCATATCTATATTATCCATATCTATATATAGCAAAGCACCATAATATGTAACTTCACTTGTTATATATGGATTCTTTTTAATTTTATTATATCTTTGTCTTGCTTTTGTATAATTTTTTGTAAGTATCTCTATTTTTAACATTTGAAGGTCTGCTCTTATATCACCATCGCAACTTTCAAACATGTTTCTTGCACTTGTATAGCGTCTTGCATAAAGATATAATATTCCCTTAGTTAAAACTTCTTGAACATTTTCGTCTCTGCATTTTTTTGCAATTTCTGAGGCAACGGCTATTGCTGTTTGCTCATGTCCAGATCTTTCCAGCCAAGTCAATATTTTACATATTATTTTAATTTCTCCACAACCTCTTCTAAGTGCTTGAATTCCACATAATGCTGCTTCACCAAACCAACCTTCTTTTTCATACAATTCAGCTAATCTATACCAACCATCCCATTTTTTTGATATATATATAACTTGATAATATGCAAATACCGCATATTTTATATATCCCAATCTCTGTAAGAATGTTGCAAGAGTTGACCAAACTTCCTCGGTTCCATTTTTAGATTCTATAGCACCTTTTAAGATTTGTATTGTAAGCCAGTAATTATTTTGTCTCATGGCTTCATATGCATATTTTAAATAACATTCATCACCATTTGCATAACCATAAGATTCCTTTTTAATTCTGTTTGCTATTGATTCCCAAATTTGTTGGTCTTTTATAGGAGGAGTTGGTATTATTTCGTTTACAGAAGGAGCTGTTGGCTGTCTCAATATTATTTTTTTTGTAAATGATGAATATATTTCTTCTCTCTGTAGAATAGACCTCATCATCTCTTGAGCTTCAATATTATTTGGATTATTTTGAATAAGAGATGAACAAGTCATTTTAGCATTTTCAAATAAAAGGAGCCTATCCATTAGGCTTATAGCTAAAAGATCATTTTTTGAACTTCCAAAATACAACATACTTTGAAGAGTTTCCAAAGCCCCTTCGTAGTCCTTCATTTCAAGCTGTATATCTGCATAAATTGAAAGTTCTTCTTGGTCTGCATTTTGAAGTCCCTGTTTTTCCATAAAACTTAAGGCTTCATCATATTTTCCAGCAGCGGTTTTTGCTTTTATAAATAAGAGTCCAGCTTCTTTACAATCAGGAGTAAGTTCAAGAAGTTGTTGCATATATCTTGCTGATTCATTATATCTTCTTATTGTATATAATACATAAGAATGTTGAATCCAAGCTTCAATACAACGTGGATTTTCATCATGTGAACGTTTGAAATAATTAATACTTTCTTCTGGTTCTCTTAAATCAAGAAGTGCTGCACCTTTATAAAATAATGCAATATATAGGTCTGGATTATTTTTTAAAACACTGTCAAGAAGTTTTATACTCTCACGGGGTTTTTGAGTTCTCAAAAAATATTTACTTTTTGAAATCAATGTTTCTTCATTTTCTGGATTTATTTCAAGTGCTTCATTATAACATTTCAGTGCATCTTGAAATCTCTTTAGTGCAAGAAAACAATCCCCTTTTCTTGTCAATATTTTTTCATCATCATCTAAAATTTTAAGTGCTTCATTGAAATTTTTAATGGCTTCATTGTAACCGCCAACAGTATATAAACTTTCACCTCTTGCAACTAATATTTCTCTGTTTGTAGGAGAAATTTTTAATGCCTCATCATATACTTCTATTGATTCATAGTGTTTTCCCAATTCAGCAAGACCAAGACCTTTTTTTAGAAGATCATCTGCAGTCATTTTAATTTGGGATTCTTCTTCAGGTACTACAATTTTTCCATATTCTTTTTTTGAAAAATCAGATAATTCTTTTTCTATTTCTTCAAAAGTATGATATCTCTCCAATGGATTCATCTCAAGACATTTCATTACAATAGATGAAATTTTTGGAGGAATATTTGATTTTACTTGTCCTGGTCTTTCTATTCTACCTTGATCAAAAAATACAAGAAGTTCACCAATATTATCTGCTTTGTATGGAAACATTCCTGTCAACATTCTGTAAAATATGACACCGAATGAATAAATATCTGATTCAGGGGTTCCAGAATCTTGACCTTTAGCACTTTCAGGAGGCATATATTGAATAGTGCCTTGAATTATTCCCTCTTGTTCTTCTTGACTAATTTTACATTTTGCAAGTCCAAAATCAGTTATTTTTAATACATTTTTATCATTTAAAAGACAATTTGCTGGTTTTAAATCTCTATGGACAAGTCCTATTTTCTTAAAAGCATAAGACATTCCACGAGCAATTTGTATTGCATAAGATATTGCCTCTTTAACAGATAAATTTTTTTTGATTAATACATCTTCTAAACTGCCATTATTTACATATTCAAGAAATATAAAAGGTCGAGAATTGATTTGTCGTACTGTTAAAGCTCTTACAATATTTGGATGTTTTTCAAGTTTTATCCAAGTTTCAGCTTCTTGAATAAACATCTTATAGGCATCGTTATTCCACATAAACTTTTGTTGAATTGATTTCATTGCAAAAGTTTCACCTGTTTTTAAGTGATTGACAATGTATACAATGCCCATTCCACCTTTTAAAATCTGTTTTATTCTCAGATTTTCATATATGAAATAACCTTTTCTCCATTCATTCTCATCATGTTCTTCATAGTTTGCATTTTGAGATTTTTGTTCTATAACTTCAGAACAATAATCAAATATATCGTCTTCAGATTTATATATTGGAATTTCTTTAGTTTCTGATTCTATAAATAAATCTACTGTTTTATCTATATATGAATTAGCTAAGAATTTGAGTATTTCTTGAAGAAAAGATATAAATGTTATATTGCCATTTTGTTTTTTTCTAAGTTCTCTATTCCACTTTATACAATATATATTATTTGATTCATTCTCTATAAAAAATATGTCAGGATTATTTCCTTGATTATTTTCATACATCATAAATACCAAAGAAATATCTTGATATGAAGGAGAAGAAACTCCTGAACTATGGAGTATTTGAAATCTCTCCTTTAACATAACTGTATTATCTGAAATTATTATGGCTTTTGCCTTATTTTGCAGAGTAGTTACCATATTTTTTCCCTATTATTTCAAAATTGCTATATTTTATGTATATTTTCTTTTAATAATTTGAATTTACCTTCATTTTAATTTAACGATTGTAATTCCATCGCCACCCTCTGAAATATCACCCGACTGAAAGTCATCAACAAGTTTATTTCTTGCAAGAGTATTTCTAACAGCATTTCTCAATGCCCCTGTGCCTTTTCCATGAATAATTTTAAAAGAATCTATTCCACTTAATATTGCATTGTCTATAAATTTTTCTAATTCATAAATAGCTTCATCTGTATATTTTCCAATTAAATTCAATGAACTTACTTGTCTTTTAGTATCTGGAACAAATACATCTTTTGTTTCAGTGGGAGTAGGAGATTGATTTTTTGATTTTCTCAAATTCCAAGTAGGAATTCTCATTTTTAATCTATTCATGGATATTAGAGCCTCATTTTCTGAAATTTCTAATATCTTTCCCATCATATCCATTGATGGAACATATACATCATCACCTACATTAAATTTTAAGTCTTTTTGAATATTTTTTATTTTTTTTGCTTTTTTGAATGTTGAAAGTCTTTCAAATATTCCACTAATTCTTGTTTCTGCTTCTGTTAAAGCCTCAGAACCAGGATTTTTTTCTATCTTTTCTTTTGCAGATTTTGCCAAATTTTTTCTAAAATCTTGTATTATTTTTCCTATTTCTCTTTTTGCTGAATTTATTATTGCTTCTGTTTCAGCTGCACTGTCTGCCAATAGTTCAAGTTGTTCCGCTTTTATTAGAGATATATCTTCTTCATATTTATTTTTTAGATTTTCTGCTTCTGACTTTATTTTTGCATGTGTCTCTATTTCTTTTTTTAGAAATTGCTCTTTTGATTCTATTTCAGCAAGCATTTTATCCATTTCAACATATTCATGAGAAATTAAAGATTCAGCTCTTTTTATTGTCTCTTCTGACAATCCAAGTCGTGAGGCTATTTCCAATGCACAAGATCTTCCAGGAACACCTATTGTGATTTTATAAGAAGGCATTAATGTTGTGCTGTCAAATTCCATTGCAGCATTACAGGCTTTAGGATGATTGCCAGCAAAATATTTTAACTCTCCATAATGTGTTGTTACTATGGTTCTTGCACCTTTTTCTATTAAATCTTCAAGAATAGCTATTCCAAGTGCTGTTCCTTCTCTTGGGTCTGTACCTGCTCCCAATTCATCAAGAAGAACAAGACTATTTTCATCTGCATTTTCTAAAATAGAAACTATTTTATTCATGTGTGATGAAAATGTACTTAGATTTTGGGAAATACTCTGCTCATCCCCTATATCAGCATATATATGCTTGAAAAGTGGAATCTCTGTTCCTTCATCAGCTGGAATAGATATTCCAGAAAGTCCCATTAGAGAAAATAATCCAGCTGTTTTTAATGATACTGTTTTTCCACCTGTATTTGGACCAGTTATTACAAGTGTTGTAAATTTATCGCCATCTTCAATGTCAAGAGGAATTGCTTTTTCTCCCAAAAGTGGATGTTTAGCTTTTTTTAAAATCAATTTTCCAGATTTGTTTATTGGGGGAAGCATTCCTTTTGATTCTACGCAATATTTGCTCAAAGCCCTTATTTTGTCGAATTCAGCTATTATATCTTGATTATATAATAATTCTCTTTTATTTCTTGCTACATTTGCTCCAAGACTTTTTTGCTCAAAGCCCTTATTTTGTCGAATTCAGCTATTATATCTTGATTATATAATAATTCTCTTTTATTTCTTGCTACATTTGCTCCAAGACTTTTTAAAATTCTTGTTGTCTCTGCTTTTTCTTCTGCTCTATATTGTTTTATTTTGTTGTTTAAATCTACAATTTCAATAGGTTCCATGAAAACTGTTGAACCACTTGATGAGACATCGAGTACAAGACCGTTAAAAAATCCTCTATAACCTTCTTTTACAGGTAAAACATAACGACCTTCTCTCATAGTCCAAATGTTTTCCTGTAACATTTTTTGCTTTGAGGAATCCCTCAATATTCCATTGATTTTACCATGTATAGAAAGTTCTGCGAGGTCTCTATTTTCTCTTATTTCAGCAAGTTCTTTGCTCGCAGAATTTCTTATATTTCCATTTTCATCAAATGTTTTTTCAATAGCTTTTAGAAGTTCTGTCGTTGGATTTAATGATTTTACCGTCTCTACAATAAAAGGCATTGTCAAAAAAGGAATTAATTGTCTTCTAAGACTTACTGTTACCTCAATATTTGTTCTTATTAGAGCAAATTCAGAAGCAGTTAAAATAATTCCCTTTTCAGTTGCAGTCAATAGCTCAGATATATCTTCAAATCCACCTATTGAAATATCTGAACCTGTTTC
>CADAWZ010000118.1 GCA_902791745.1 uncultured bacterium | reverse complement strand
ATTTTCAAAACTTTTTGTCTTATCTTTAATTTTATTTAAAATTCCAACATTATCTAAATCTTTTGTTGCCTCTAATATTACTTTTGCGAACTCATCTACAGCACCAGCGACATTATCAATCTTGCTTGTGTCTATTGCAGACATTGTCTGTAAATCTTTCTGATGTTTAGAAGCAACCTTTACAATATGTTTTGCAAACTCTTCAGGAGTAACTTCAGTTTTGCCATGTAAAAGTTTATCAAAGAATGAAGGCTCTAATCCTCTCAAAACTTGTGCATAAGGCCAAAGCCCAGCAATTTTAACTTCTTTATCACCTACAACTGGAATATGTAAACCATAAGTTCTACCTGCAATTTCTGTTTCTTCAGAAGCAACAATATAATTTGCAGAATCTTTTAATTCATAGATAGATTCCATATTTGCCATAAGACAAGCATCAAATCCAAGAACATCAACTTTTTTTCCTGTCATCTCTTCTGCCTTACTAAAAGCCTCTTTTAATTCCTGTGGAGTCATCATATCACCAAATCCATGACCATACTCTTCAACAATAGCTCCTTTTGAACCTCCACCATGACTATTTAAAATGACAGCAACATGATCAGATGGATATTTCTTTATTCCCCAAGCTATAAATTGTGCAAGAGTATCAGGATCAGCCATATTGACATTAGAACCGTTTTCTTTCACAACAGGTGAATTAATTCCATAATGGTGATTTTTAGTAACATAATATGTAACACAATTCTGCTTTGGAAGATCAAGCATAGATACAACATGTGCTGTATCACTTGATCCTGCTCTTTCCATTCTTTGGACACCTTGTTTTATAAATACACCAACATCGTTATCACCTGCACCATAATGAAGAACTGTCCATTTTTTATGAGCTTCAGGTTTGGCATCTTCAAGTTCTTGTTGTGCAAATAAATCTTCAAGCTCCAATAACTCTTCTTCTGTTACAACTTCTTCTTCAATAGGAGTAGAAGAGACTTTAACTTCTTGTTGAGGATTATTTTGTTGTGTTTGAATACTATTTAGATTTTGAGATGTTATATTACTTATATTCATAATTTCGTCTCTTTATTTATTTTTTTAGTCTCTCTTTTGTCTTTATATAAATATATCACAAAATAGACATAAATGTTAATAAAAATTTTGTTAAAATTCAACGATTTTTTATAAAAATATAGGGATGTAGGTAAACTCTCAATTAGCCAACTTTTTGTAGCTATATTTATTCCACCGTTACGCTTTTTGCCAAATTTCTCGGCTGATCTATATCACAGCCTCTAACATCTGCAATATAATATGACAACAACTGAAGAGGAATGACAGAAAGAATAGCTGAAACATAAGGAGAAGCATCAGGAATTTTTATCAAATTCTTTACAACTGTTTTTGCTGTATCATCCCCTTCTGAAGCTATTCCAATTACAAGTCCTTTTCTTGCTGCAACTTCTTTGACATTGCTTATAACCTTTTCATATAATTTAGATTTAGTCATAATAACAACAACAGGACAATTTTCATCAATAAGTGCAATAGGCCCATGTTTCATCTCACCTGCAGCATATCCTTCAGCATGGATATATGAAATCTCTTTCAACTTCAAAGCACCTTCAAGTGCCAATGGATAATTTACATTCCTTCCCAAAAATAGAAAATCTCTGCAATTTTGATACATACGAGCTATCATTTTTATATTTTCAATATTTTTATGTTGCAAAATAATGTCTATTTTTTGAGAAATAGAAGAAAGTTCCGATATATATTCCAAAAGTGTTTCTTCACTTATCATTTCCCTAATCTTTGCTAAATAAAGGGCAATAACATACATTACCAAAACTTGAGTTGTAAAACTCTTTGTAGCAGCAACACCTTTCTCAAATCCAGCATTTGTATAAATTACGCCATCAACTTCTCTTGTTATTGAACTTCCAACAACATTTGTTACAGCAACAGTTTTTACTCCAAATTTTCTGGCTTTTACTACTGCTTCTTTAGTATCTGCAGTTTCCCCAGACTGACTGATGGCTATAAAGAGGGTATCATCTGAAATTATTGGTTCCCTATAAATAAATTCAGAAGCAACATCTATGTCAACAGGCAATTTTGCAAGTTCTTCAATAAAATATTTTCCAAGAAAACCTGCATGATATGCAGTTCCACATGCCACTATAGAAATACGCCTAATCTTTTTCAAATGCTCTACAGGAATATTAAAATTAGGTAAATAAAAATTTTTATTTCTGATTGTTCCATTTATTGTTTTTGCAAGACACTCTGGCTGTTCGTATATTTCTTTTAACATAAAATATTTATAGCCATTTTTTTTAGCCATTTCGGCATCCCACAAAACCATAGATGTTTTGTATTTTATAGGATTTCCATCAAAATCAAACATTGAGATTTTGCCTTTTTTAATAAAACCAAGCTGTCCATTATCTATATAAACAACTTCTCTTGCATAATCCAAAAAAGCAACTACATCTGAAGCAAGGAAAGTTTCCCCTCTTCCAATTCCTATCACAAGTGGAGATTTCATTCGAGCAAAAAATATGGTATCAGGACAATCTGCACATATAACAGCAATGGCAAAGGCCCCTCTTAATAGAGGAACAGATTTTTTAAATGCCTCCTCAAAATTATCTGTATAATTATCTTCTATCAGATGTACAATTACTTCTGTATCTGTATCTGAAACAAATTTATGACCTTTTGCAATAAGCTCATTTTTTAACTCCATAAAATTTTCTATTATTCCATTGTGAACAACAGCAATTTTATTTTTGCAATCAATATGAGGATGTGCATTTACTTCAGATGGAACTCCATGGGTAGCCCATCTACTGTGCCCTATACCAACAGTTCCATTAATAGGATTATTTTTGAATTTTTCTTCTAATTCTTTTATTTTTCCAACACTTTTTATGATAGAAAGACCATTTTTCCCAGCAAAAGCCATTCCTGAAGAATCATATCCTCTGTATTCAAGTGTTTTTAGTCCATTAAGAACAACTTCTGGAACATTTCTTTTTCCATAATATCCTACAATACCGCACATATTAAAAACTCCAAAATATGAAGATTAAAATCAAAATATATCTTTAAAAATTTCAACAAAATAAAATATTTTACCTTTTTATAAGAATCTCTATTTACTTTCCATTAAAAAATGCAGTGATTTCTTTAACTAAATTATCAAAAAACAGAGAAAGATCATCATAAAATCCAAGCTCAAATAATAATCCATCAACTGCTTCTTTATCAGAATATTTAGCTTTTACATGTATATAACAATCATCTATTCGAGCAATTACGATGTAATCACCATCAAATCCCAATGCAAATTTACATAAATTAAAAGACTTTACAAAATAAGTAGTTTTTTTATCTTCACTTTTGTTATACATAAATTCCAAATTTCTTTTTTCACGATCAAATAACTTAAATGCAGTTTCATTAGAGTCTATAACATAAAATTCAATGTCACAATCTTTATTTTTAGCAAAAATCAAAGTTTTAACATTTTCTATATTTGCTTTCTTTACATGTTTAACTTTATAACCAGCATTTTTACATACTTCTGTAAATTTATCTGTTGTAGGAGGATTTTTAGTGCAAGAGCTCAACAGAAATATTGACAAAAAACAAATTGCAAACAAAAACAATTTTTTAGTTTTCATAAAACCTCCATTAATGTTATAAAAAATGTTAATAAACTCACAATTAGCCAAATTATTTAAATAATTCTTTAAAAAATTTTCCTACAACTTCGGAAACCGAATCACAAAACAAAGAAAATGAATCATTACATCCAATTTTTTTAAATAATTTCTTAATTTCCTTTTTACTTGATTTATCTGATTCCAAGTAAATAAAATAGTTATTAATCTGATAAATTTCCTTGAAATTATTTCCAATTTCCAATGAAATATGTCTACCAACTTCAATTTTTGATTTACTTACACTTTTTTCTTCTTCATATTGTTTTTCAAAATCTTTTTTATCCAAATTAAATAAATTGATGGCAACTTCATTATTTTTTGTTTCATAAAATTGAATTTTGCAATTTTTCTTTTTAGCTAAAGTTATGCTTTTTATACATTCTAAATCAAAATCTTTTACATCTTCAATTTCATATCCAAATTTTTTAGAAACAGATTTAAAATTATCGAGTGTCAATAATTCCCTATTTTTTATAGCTGACTCTATTAAATCCTCATTAAATTTTCCAGAAGATTTATCTTTTTGTGAATCCTTTTTACTTGATTTTGGTAATAGACCAAATGAATCTTTGCAATAGTTGCTTGTAGCTTCCAATATACAATTAATACCCAAAGAAGCTACTTTATAACATCCCAATTCTGTCAATAATTCTTGAATTTCATTTTGATGTGATGCATCTACTTTCAAATAAATAAAATTGCAATCTATGCGATAAATTACATTGTAATCATTTCCAATCACTACTGAAAAATAATCAGAATTTTCACCAGTAAATGTCATTTCTCCATTATAAACACTATTCTCATCATTATCATCGCCATCATCGTCATTATTATCTAATTTTTTAAATATTTTTTCAAGTTCTTTTTTATGAGAATTAAACAAATCAATGACAATTTTGTTATTTTTCATTATATAATATTCAATTTTATAATCATCCTTTTTGGCAAAAGTCAAAGTTTTTATATTTTTTTTATCAAAATCTTTTACTTCCTCAATTTCATATCCAAATTTTTTAGAAACAGATTTAAAATTATCGAGTGTTAATAATTCCCTTTGTTCTTGTTCAGTTGCTTCCAATTTTTCTTCTGTAGCTTTATTTACATACTCATTAAATTTTTCAGTAGAGCAACCAACTAAAAATAATGCAAATAATGTAAAAATTCCAAAAAATAAAATTTTAATTTTCATTTTTTTTCACCTTTTTACTTTTCAAAAGAAATTTTTAAAACAACATCACCATTTCCAAGTATTTTTTTCAAATCTGAAGATGATTTATCTATAATCTTGCCAAGTTTTGTATAACTCCAAGAATTTGAGCCATAAAAAACAACAATCTGATTTCCTGAATACAAGACAATATCACCAGCAACAGTATTTATATTTTTATCTTCTCTCGGAAGTGAAAAACCAAGTGAACCAACTTGCTCAAATCCACCATACATTGACATTTTAACAACAACATCTTTTTTATTTACTTGTGCTTTCAATCGTTCAACAGATTTATTATTTTCCCAAACAACAGGAATTATTTCATCATTAATTTTTAATGTAATATTTTTTCTATCCCCTACTGCTTCCTTTTGTGATTTTTTTAATTTGAGGCAAAAATCTTCAAAAGCTGTTTTTTTCTCAAAAGATTCAAATGAAAATTCTTGACATTTAGATTTATCACCTTTCCAGTAAAGGTATAACCAAGGACCAGAATCTCCACAGTCGAGAGATTCTTCTCTATTTTTTACTTTTCCACCTTTCAAATAATCAAAAAATATCGTCCATTCAGCTTCAGATAATTTAACAGTACCAAAAACAGTTTTATCATTTTCTCTTAATGACCAATGTTTTCCCTCTCTTTTTTCATGATAAAAAAAATACTCTCCATTTTTGATATAAAAATGATATCTCTGATAATCAGGTGGATTTGTAGAAGTAGCATAAGTATAATAAAATTCTGTAATATCACTAATAGCAATGTTTTTTCCAACTATTTTTTTATTACCAAACAACGATATTAAATTTGTCATATTTTCTCTCCCGTCAACACCTTTTGTCAAAAATAGTAAAATTATAATCCCTGTAATTACTCCAAAAATAAATCTATTAATATACTCCTGTTTCATTTTTCCTCCCTCATTTATTTTCTTTTTATCCTACAGGCAATTTTAATTTATCCTTCATAGATTAAAAAAGCTCATTTTTCCTTTAATTTTGTATTTCTACAAAAAAAATATTTTCTCTTTCTATATTCTCAAGTTTAAAAAAAATTAACAAAAATGCATTTTTGTTAATAATATTTAGGCAGAAATTGTAACATTAGGCAAATACAATAAAATTGTCAAAAAATTTGATTTTTTATTCAGATTTTATTATAATAAAAATAAGGATAATTCCACAATGACAAAAGAACTACCCACAAATTTCAGCAAATTATATCTTACCCCAAAAGAAATAAAAGAACTTATTAAAAACGATCCTGAATATATCAAATATATTGAAAAAGTATTCAAGGAAAGAAAATTTAAAAAATATATTGAAAAAGTATTCAAGGAAAGAAAATTTAAATCTATAAAAGATTTGACTATTACTGATGGCTATTTATTTGGAACTGTAATGTTAAATAAAGAAATCTGCAAGGGTTTATTGGAAGCCATTTTGGAAATCAAAATAACTGATATTCAATTTGTTGAACTTGAAAAAATAGCCCAAAATGGATATGAAAATAAAAGTGTACGCTTTGATGTCATTCTAAAAGATGATAAAGAAAATATCTACAATATAGAAATGCAGGTAAGTACAAGGGGCAAAGGAAATTTAGGCAAAAGAACACGCTATTATCAAATAATGATAGATAGTTTAATACTTAAAAAAGGCGATGACTACAGCAAACTAAAAAAGAGCATTATTATATTTATCTGTCCTTTCAGATTATTTGATAGAAAAAGACAAGTCTATACATTTAATACATATTGTAAAGAAGATAAAGAACTTCAGTTAAATGACGAGATAACCAAAATTTTTATCTCAACAAAAAATAAGAAAGATAAAAAGTTAAATGTCGATTTAGAGGCATTTATCAATTATATAAATGGTAAAATAAACACAGATAATTTATTGATAAAAAAGATTGAAGATGAAATTGAAGAAATCAAAAATAGAGAAGAATGGAGGGTTGAGTATATGTTATCGGTATTAAATTATTCAGATGCTCGCATGGAAGGTCGTATGGAAGGCCGTAGAGAAGGTCGTAGAGAAGGTCGTAGAGAAGGAGCAATTTTGGGTCGAAGAATTGGCGAAATACAAAAAACCGTAAATGATATAAAATCATTAGTTCAAAGAGGAAATTTTTCAACAGAACAATCAATGAGTTTATTAAGTATTCCGACTGAGGAACAGGGATTGTATAATAAACTTGTAAATAGCCCAGTATTTTATGAAGAATATTTTGCTGATGATAGTAATTTTATTAATCCTTCTGATTATGAAAATTTTGATGAAGATAAAGATGAAGATGAAGAAAAGGAAGAGCAAAAGTAAAATGTAACAAAATTAAAAGAGTATATGCATTAACATATAATATTCAGGTGCTGTAACAAGTCTAATGTTTTTCTTTAACAATAGATTATAAAATCGCTTATATTGTTCAGGCTTCATCATCCAGCCTCTATATATGGCTAAATGTTCCTCATTTGGAAAATCATTTAATATCAATTCACTATCATCAAACCACTGTTCATGTTATGAAAAATATTTAAAATATTAAATAATATGTAAAATTTTTAATATAAAATATCTTTCTTTATTGTTCAATATAACCTTTCAAATTATATTTACTACAAATGGGTTTAACAC
>CADAWZ010000117.1 GCA_902791745.1 uncultured bacterium | reverse complement strand
AATTGAGTATTATTTCACGATTGTAATAAATCATAATAAAAACAATAGTGAAATCTTTCACTATTGTAATAAATGTAACATTTTTAGCAGTTTTGAAAATTTTTTAAAAGGTTTTAGCAACATCACCTAAAGAAAATTTTATTTATTTATTCTAAAAGGATTATTTTTTTTGGGTAATAAAATAATTATTAAATAAAAAATTGGAGGATTTTTATGAAAAAATTTTTGTCTATTTTTGCGACTGTATTTGTTGGAATGAGTTTGATGTTTTCGCTTTGTGGTTGTGAGCCTTCTAATTCTACAGAAACACAAAAAGTTGAATCAACTGTAAATGTTAAGAGTTTTTATGATTTATCTCATGAACGCTACTCTGTTAGATCGTTTTCAAATAAACCTATTGAAGAAGAAAAAATAAATAAAATTTTAGAATGTGCCAGAGTTGCTCCTACTGCTCGTAATGATCAACCACAGTTTATATATATTTTGAAAAGTAAAGAAGCGTTAGAAAAAGCAAAAACTGTAACTAAATCAACTTTTGATGCACCTGTCATTTTTATTATATGTAATGACACAGATAGATCATGTAAAATTGAAATGGATAACAATCTTGATTTAGGTGAACATGATGCTTGTATTGCATGTTGCCACATGATGTTTGAAGCATGGGAGCTTGGAATAGGTTCTGTATGGGTTAGAGGATTTAATGCAGATAATGTTGCCAAAGTTTTTAATCTTCCAAAAAATATGAGACCAGTTGCTATGTTACCAATTGGTTATCCTGCAGAAGATTCAAAACCAAGTAAACTTCATACGACAAAAAGAGAATTAAAAGAAATATATAAAGAATTATAATAATATCATATTATAAAATGAGGAGGTGTTTTATGAAAAAGTTCTTATATTTATTGATTTCTGCTTTTCTGTTTTTTTCTCCAGTTTTTGCTGGACCGATACATAATGCAGTTGAAAAGGGAGATGTTAAAAAAGCCGTTGAACTATTGGATAAATATGATGATTTAAAAAATGAAAGAAATGACTATGGCTGGACACCTCTTCATATTGCTGCAAATAATAAGAATCTTACAATGATAAGAATGTTACTTGAATATGAGGCAGATGTCAATGCTACAGCAAATAATGGACAAACTCCACTTCATAAAGCATGTTATGCAGGCTTTACAAAGGGAGCTTTATATTTAATTCAAGCAGGTGCAGATGTCAATGCAAAAACACCAAATGGAGGAACTCCATTAATGGCAGCTGCTTATTCAGGTGATAAGCAAATTATATATAAACTTGTTGCAAATGGTGCAGATGTAAATGCAAAAAATTCAAGTAATCAGACAGCACTTTTCGTTGCTTCTGAAAATAATAAGATAAAGGCAGTTGCTGGTCTTATAGATGTTCATGCAAATCTTGATGCACAAGATAGTTTGGGTAGAACTCCTTTATATATAGCTATTTACAAAAAAAATGTGGATGTTGCAAAATTGCTTGTACAAGCAGGAGCAAATCCAAATATAAAAAATACAAATGGAAAATCTCCAAAAATATTAGCGAAATCAATGGGATTAACTGAAGTTTTTAATGTTGAAAAGAAGACTAATGCTAAAAAATCAAGTACAAAGAAAAATACGAAAAAAAATAAAAAGAAAAATTGAGGAAGTCATAATTGAAAAGGTCATGTGTTTTTTTTGATAGAGATGGAACTTTAATGGAGGACAGAAATTATCTTTCAGATCCAGATGGAGTAGTTTTATTTTCTGATACAATTCCTTCGCTAAAAAAAATAGCTGAAGCAGGTTTTTTAATGATTATAGTTTCTAATCAATCAGGAATAGGTAGGGGATATTTTACAGAAGTAGAACTTGAAAAAGTAAATAAAAGACTTGAAGATTTACTTGCAGAAGGTGGAGTAAAACTCGATGCTTTTTATTGTTGTCCACATATTGATGAAGATTGTTGTGATTGTAGAAAACCAAAGTCAGGTCTTATTTTAAAAGCATGTGAAGATTTTGATATTGATTTAAAATCTTCTTATGTTGTTGGTGATAAAATTAGGGATATAATGACTGGGTTAAATGTTGGAACAAATGCAATACTTGTTACTACTGGATATGGAACTAATGAAGTTGAAAAATTACCAAAAGGAGTTCCTTTTGTAAGTAATCTTTCTGAAGTTGCGGACATGATTTGTAAAAAAAATAGAGGTGTTCTGTGAATAAGTATATTGGTCGCTTAGCCAAAATTGAGGCTAAACGATTAAAATGGAGGTGTTCTGTGAATAAGAATGTAGAAAAACTTATAAAAATTATAAAAGAATCAAAGTCTATGGTGATTTTTACTGGTGCAGGTGTTTCAACAGAAAGTGGTGTTCCAGATTTTAGATCAAAGGGTGGAGTTTTTGAGCAGATCGAGAAGCAATATCACCTTTCTCCAGAAGAGATGTTGAGTATTGATTTCTTTATGAAAGATACAAAACTTTTTTATGAAATATACAGAACTATATTTTTAAATAGCCAGCCACAGCCAAATGATTGTCATAGAGCATTTGCTGAGCTTGAAAAAAGAGGTATTGTTCGTTCTGTAGTTACACAAAATATTGATAATTTACATCAGTTGGGCGGTTCTAAGCGTGTTCTTGAAATGCATGGCAATATGTTTAGAAATATTTGTTCAAAATGTGGAAAGAATTTTTCAATAGATTATGTAAAAGACCCTAAAAATCCAATTCCAAAATGTGATGAATGTGGTGCTATAATAAGACCTGATGTTGTTTTATATGGTGAGCCTTTAAATGCAGAAGTCATGACCGAAGCAGCAAAAGATATTGCACAGGCTGATTCAATGTTAGTTACTGGCACGAGTCTGAGAGTTTATCCTGCAGCGGGCTTTGTTGACTATTTTGAAGGTAAAAATCTTGTCATTGTAAATAGAGAGTCAACACCTTATGATTTTAAGGCAAGATTTGTTATGAGAGATAATATTGGTGAATTGATGAAAGAAGTAATGGAGAATTTATAATATTTTTATTAAAAAAATGTGAATAAATTCGTGGATAAAAATGTGGATAATATTTTGTTTATTCACATTTTTTAATTCTTATCCACTATTTTTAGAGAATTCATGAACATATTTTTAATATTTATCCACAATTTTATTTTAAAAAATGTGGATAAGTGGATAACTGCGTTAATGGTGGATAAGTGCTTTTTTTCATGAAGGATATATTTTTTTTATTTAGAAATTAAAATAATTCGTCAAAATTAAAAATCTCTAAAGGTCAAAAGGTAGTGAATATGTCGGGAGATTTAGATATAAATAAAATATGGGAAAAATGTTTGGGATTTCTTGAAAAAAAGATAGATACAGTTACTTTTGAAACTTGTATAAAAAACATAACCCCTATAAGATTTGATAATAATGTGCTTGTTTTAGGTGTTACACCATTTGCACTGAACAAAATAGAAAAAAATGATTTTTATAAAAATTTAATTGAAATATCTGTTCAAATGCAGATAGATAATTCGGATGTTGAAATTAAATTTAAAGAAAAAGTAGTGGTTACTGAACAGGTAGTTGAAAATAAAGAAAATAATATCTCTTCAGATGAACCAATAAAATTAAATTCTTCTTCTTTTTATATAAATCCAAAATATAAATTTGAGAATTTTGTAGTTGGTGCAAGTAATGAGTTGGCTCATAGTGCTTGTTTTGCCGTTGCTACAAATCCTGGAAAAGCATATAATCCACTGTTTATATATGGTGGAGTTGGTCTTGGAAAGACACATCTTCTGCAAGCTATTGCAAATACAGTTCTAAGTCAAAACCCAAAAACTAATATTGAATATACTTCTGCAGAAAAATTTACAAGTGAATTTATTTCACATCTTAAAGAAGCTAAAACAGAAATATTTAGAAAAAAATATAGAAATGTTGATTTTCTTTTGATTGATGATATGCAATTTCTCCAAAATAAAAAAGAAACTCAGAATGAATTTTTTCATACTTTTAATGAACTTCATTCAGCTGGAAAGCAAATTGTAATAACAAGTGATCGCCCTCCAAAAGAGATTCCAAATATTTCAGATCGTTTAAGTTCTCGTTTTGAAAGTGGTTTGAAAGTTGATATTCAGCCTCCTAATATTGAAACAAGACAGGCTATTTTGATGAAAAAAGCAGAAGTTGAAAAAATTCATGTTCCACAAGATGTTATTAATTTTATAGCAGAAAATATAACTACCAATATAAGAGAATTAGAAGGTGCTTTGACAGGTGTAATAGCAAGAGCTTCTTTAAAAAATGTTCCGATTGGAATGGATATAGCAAAAGAAGCTTTGAAAAATGATATTTCTTATAAAGAAAAAGATATAGATATTGAAGAAATTCAGAGATGTACAGCTAAATATTTTGGAATAGATGTTGCAGATATGAAGAGTTCAAAGAGAGATCAAAAATATTCTGTTCCAAGGCATATAGCAATGTATATTGCGAGAGAAAAAACAAATATGTCATATCTTGAAATAGCAAGAGCTTTTAATAAAAGCGATCATACTACAGTAAAGCATGCTTATGAAAAAGTTTTATCAAGTTTAAAAAGTGATTCTGATGAAACTAAAAATAGTATCAATAATATAATAGATATGATTAAATCATAATTGCGGAGGTTTTTAATTTTTTATGTACTGCGAAGTTTCAAGAAAAGATTTACTAAATGCACTATCTGTAGCATATAAGGCAATAAGTCCAAAATCCCCTCTTCCAATTCTCACTCATTTTTTGATTGAAGCTGATGAAACAGGATTAAAAATTTCTGCAACAGATTCCGAACTTGGTATAGAGACTTCTGTTATTGCTTCTACAACAGAAAAGGGAATATTTACAACACCAGCAAAACCTTTTTTTGATATTGTAAATCTCCTTTCAGATGAAGTTATAAAATTAAAATTTAAAGCAGAAGAGAATGATTTTAGTATAATAACCGAAAGTTCTTCTTGTTCACTTATGACATTGAATGCAGAAGATTTTCCAGAAATTCCTCGTTTTGATGAAGGTCATGATTTTGTTATAAAGCAGAAAGATTTTAAAACTGCTATAAAGAGTGTTTTATTTTCAGTTGCAGGTCAAGATGAGACAAGGGCAGTTTTGACAGGAGTCTGTTTGACTGTTAAAGCAGATGGTAAGGCTGAATTTGGAGCAACAGATGCGAGAAGATTGGCATCTATTACTGTTCCTATTAAGGCTGAAAACAAAGAAGAAAGACAGTATATAATTCCCAAAAGAACTCTTGATGAAATCTCTAAATTCCTTCAGACAACCTCAGACGATCCAGTATATGTAGGTGTTAAAAAATCATTAATGTTCTTCCGTATAGGCAATATATTTATAACATCTAAGTTGATTGACGGAAATTATCCCAATTTTAGACAGTTTCTTACAGATAAACCTAAATATTCCATAGCTCTTTCAAAAAGTGAGTTGACATCTGCTGTAAAATTGGTTTCTGTAGTAGCTCAAGATAGGAATTTCTTCAAAAGAATAAAATTTTATATTTCTGAAGATGCTGTAAAACTTGAGTCAGCTACTCAAGATTTAGGAAGTGCCTCAAGAACTATATCATGTAAACTTCATCCAAATGAGTTTTTCTATGTTGCATTTAACTATCAGTTCATACTTGAGGCTCTTGCAAATGTAGATGGGGAAGAAGTATTATTTGAAGTTTCAGATAGCAATTCACAGGGTGTTATTAGGTCTACAGAAAATCCAGATCACATTTGTATAATCATGCCTATGAAAATATAGCATAATATGTCAGTGTTTTTAACTCCTTTTTCTTTGTCAAGATTATAGATATAATTGTTATTACCTTTGACAAAGTGAAAGGGGTTATTTTTTTATGAAACTTTTCATTATAGGAATTTTTCAAAACTGCTAAAAATGTTACATTTATTACAATAGTGAAAGATTTCACTATTGTTTTTATTATGATTTATTACAATCGTGAAATAATACTCAATT
>CADAWZ010000116.1 GCA_902791745.1 uncultured bacterium | reverse complement strand
TGTAAATTTGGTAAAATACTTGTATATAGGCTTCCAGGTCCTAATATTATAATGTCTGCTTCTTTTATTGCTTTAATAACTTCATTTAATGGTTTACATTTTTCAGGTTTAAGAAATACTCTTTTTATTTTTCCCTTGTGTTTGGGTATTTCTGATTCTCCACATACAGTTTTTCCAGATTCCATTTCTGCACATAAAATAGTTTTTTCCAGTGTTGCAGGATATACTTTTCCCTTTATGTTCAAAATATCACCTGAAATTGTTATTGCTTTTTGAAAATCGTCTCCTGCTATATTATTTAATGCTGCTAAAAATAGATTTCCAAAACTGTGTCCTTGTAGTCCATTTCCTGATTCAAATCTGTATTGAAATAACGATGAAAGTGTTGATTCATTGCCTGCCAGTGCTACAAGACAGTTTCTTATATCACCTGGTGGTAACATTCCAAAATCATCTCTGAGCCTGCCTGAACTTCCACCATCATCTGAAACAGTAACAACAGCAGTTATATTATTGGTGTATTTTTTTAGTCCTCTCAGAAGAGTTGAAAGCCCTGTTCCTCCACCTATTGCAACTATTTTAAGACCCATGTCAAGTTTTCTTTTTTCATATATAACTTCTACAAGTTTTTTGTTTTCATACGGAACAATGACTGAGTATATGGAAAGAAAAAGCTGTTTTTGTGCAAATATTGTTATCAATATGCCTGTTACACAGAAAAAAACATCGAGGTAAGCTGAGGATATTCTTGTATGAAAAACAGAAGATAAAAAATCAACTATAGACAATTCTATTGTAACTGCTGGATGTATATTTATTATTAAGAAAAAACCAAAACAAAATATAAGTACACCTAAACATGAAAGAAAAAACCAACGTTTAACTTCCATTCCAGGAGATAACCATTTTGTAAGATTTGCAAATATATCTTTTATATATTTTATCATTTTAGGTCTTTAATTCCCTGTATTCTGTTTGAACTTTGTAGTTATTGTCAGCTAATGCTTTTGATAATTCATTAGCAATGAATACCGATCTGTGTCGTCCACCTGTACAACCGATTCCTATCGTCAAATTTGCTTTTCCTTCTGCTATAAATTTTGGTATTAGATACAAATTAAAGTCAAGAAATTTTTCTAAATATTCCTTTGTTTCTTTTATATTTGTAAGGTAATCTTTTACAGGTTCATCATTACCTGTTAAGTGTCGTAATTCATTGACATAATATGGATTTGGTAAAAAACGAACATCGAAAATTAAATCTGCATCAAGTGGAATTCCATATTTAAAACCAAAAGCTATTACATTAATATTTAAGCTATCTGGTGTTTGTGTTACTCCTATTATTTCAGATAGTTCATTCTTTAGTTTATTTTGAGATAAAGTTGAAGTGTCAATTATTTTATCTGCTATTTTTCTTATTTCTTCAAGTTGTTTCCTTTCAAATGTTATACCATCAAGAAGTCTTCCATTATGGGCAAGTGGATGTCGTCTTCTTGTTTCACTAAATCTTCTTATCAATACAGCATCTGAGGCTTCAAAAAATATTATTTTGTATTTGAATCCATAGTTGGGAATTTCTTTTAGAGCTGTTAAAAGTTCTTTGAAAAATTTTCTTCCTCTTATATCAATTACAAATGCTATTTTGTTCATATCAGATGTTGCACATAGTTGCACAAATTTAGGTATTAATCCAGGTAATAAGTTGTCAACACAAAAGTAGTCCATATCTTCAAGACATTTTAGAGCTAAACTTTTACCAGCTCCTGATAGACCTGTTATAACAATTATATTTCCATTAGTTATATTTTCATTTTCTTCATTTTGGATATTTTGGGGGGTTTCATTAACTTTTTCTTCGTTTTCCATATTTTGTACCTGAGTTTTATTAAAATAATATTATTATTTATTTCTAAAAAATAGGCTTTTATCCTTTTTGAATATTTTTAATAAAAGAGGTAAAAGAATAACAAAAAAAGAAAAACATTCTTCATAATATTTTTAGGAATTTGTGTTAAAATGCCATTATATGAATATTTTGCTTATAATAAAGCAGGAAAATTATCTACAGGGCTTATTGATGCTCGTTCAAATAAAAATGCTTATGAGAAATTAAAAGCAATAAATTTATTTCCTCAAAAAATTTCTCTTGATTCTAAACCTGTTTCAAAATCGGCAATTACAAATGATAGATTGTCTTTTGTTCTAGTTCAGTTATCTACTTTATTAAAAGCAGGAATTCCAATTGATAAAGCTGTTGATTCTGTTCTTGGACAGACTGATTCAAAAGATATGAGTAGAGTTCTTGCAAGAATAAAGACACTTATACTGGAGGGAAAAAGTTTTTCAAGTGCAATGAGAGAAGAAAAAAGTTTTCCTCCTCTTTTAGTAAAAATGGCAGAAGCTGGTGAATCTGTAGGAAATCTTGAGATAATACTGGAAAACTATGCAGTTTTTCTTGATAAAGAATCTGATTCTGCTAAAAAAATGGTTAGTGCATTGATCTATCCTTCTGTAGTAGTATCTGCAAGTATTCTCTTAATCTTATTCATTTTGACTTATATAACACCTATTTTGTCAGATATTTTTAATTCTTTTGGAAGACAACTTCCACTTATAAGTGCGATTCTTGTTTCATTTGGCAATTTTTTAAAAAATAATTTTATTCTTTTGTTAGTTTTGATTGGATTATTTATTTTTATTTTTGTAAAATATGTGCCTAAAAAAGTAAAAGATGATTTGAAAATATTATTTCCTTTTACAGGTGAAGCATATAAATTTATGATCTATTCACGATGGGCAAGGACACTTGGAATGTTGCATGGAGGTGGAATTCCTCTTTTAAAATCTCTTGAATCTGCAAGAAAGGTTACAGATAATGAGACGGTTGAAAAAGATTTAATGTATGTTGAGAATAAAGTGGAAAAAGGCGAATCCTTATCAAAAGCTCTAAATGTTGTTTTTCCTCCTCTGATAATAAATATGGTGGAAACTGGACAACAGACAGGTGAATTGGCTAAAATGATGAATTCTGTTGCTGATTTTTATGAGAAGGAAGCAGATAGAAAAATAGGCGTGTTTTTGAAATTATTTGAGCCTGCTATTATAATTGCACTTGGAATAACTATAGGATTTATTGTTATATCTGTATTATTGCCTATATTTGAAATAAATTCTATTGTTAAATAGCATTATTCATTAAGTGCAGGGAAAAAAAATAATAAGAAGAATTCTTTAGATAAATAGTGGAAAATTTTTTATGAGGTAATTTTTTATGTTTGAAGAATTGATGCAGTTATTACCTGTAAATATTGAAAAATTGGAAAAAGATAAAGATGTCAAAAAATTGAAAGACATTTTGGTAAAATATAAAGATCCTAATAAAAGAATGAAAGCTGCTTATGCATTGGGAAGAATAATGGGAGAACCTTATGAAAAGCAAGCAGAGACAGTTTTATCAGATGTTGCTAAAGATGACAATCAAGACCCATCAATAAGAAATCATTGTGTTTTGAGTCTTGGTAAACAACAGACAGAAAATTCAAAACTTACTCTTTTTGAATTATTACATAATGATTCTGAGATTTTGAAAGCAAGTGCAATAAGAGCTTTATCTGATTTTAAGTCTCCAGATGTTGCTGTTGAGATTATAAATACCCTTAAAGGCAATCCTTCAGAAAAGGTTATTTCTGCAATGTCTGATGCACTTGAAGGGGTTAATCAAAAAATAATAATATTTTTAAAAGATGCTTTTTTCAATGAAAATGAACAACAAAGAGCAAAAGCTTGTAGAGATTTGAATTATGCTAAGTCTAAAAGAGTCATTGAATTTCTTGTAAATCTTTTAAATTCTGAAGATGAATTGATTAGACGAAGAGCAGCTATGGCTTTGGGAAGTATTGAATCTGAAGTAGTTATTTCGCCTTTGATGGCAAGATTGGATAAAGAAAAAGGTGAAAATTTAAAAAATTTATACTTAGCTATTGGCAAAATAAAGTCTGACAAAACTATGGATTGTCTATTGAGTGGACTTGATAGTGATGATCCCAAAATAAAAGGTTCTTGTATTTATGCATTATGTGATAAGAAAACAGAAAAAGCTGTTCCTAAATTTCTTGAAATATTGGCTGATCCAACTCAAGAAGAAGATTATAAAATAGCAACTGTTAAATATTTTGGAAAAAATAAGAACGAAGATGCTATGAATGTAATGATTTCATTGATTAAAAATTCTTCAGAAGCACTTTGTTTAAAAATACAAGAGGCATTAGTTGAGATGAATTTTCCAAAATTGCCTCAACTTCTTGAACAGTATTTATATTCAAATTCAGAAAGAGAAAAACTTGTAGCTATCAAAATTCTTACAAAAATTAAACGACCAAATACAGTTTCTATGTTGTTTCCATTGTTAAAAGATAGTTCTATAAATGTGAAAAGGACCCTTATAGATGGATTGGGAGCTTTTAAAGAGCCTGAAGTTTCAGATCAACTTTTAAGTATTGCACAAAATAAAAATGAAGTTCCTAATTTGAGGTCACTAGCGATTAATTCAATAGGAATGATTGCAGATACAAGAATGATTTATCCACTTTTTGAGCTTCTTAAAGATGAAAATGAAGAAATTAGAGGAAGTGTTGCATTTGCATTGGGTAATTTTAAAAATCCTGAAGTTGTAGATGTTTTAGGCAATCTCCTTAATGATAAGTCTGAACATGTAAGAAGTAAAGTAGTGGAGGCATTTGGAAATTTAAAAGATCCTAAGTCTCTTGATTATCTAAAAAAGGCGAGAGAAGATTTAAGTGTTAAAGTAAAGGCTGTTGTTGCAAGAGTTTTGAGAAATATGTAATTTATAAACATAGGTGTCTTATGTCTATTAATGAAGAAAATAAAAATGAGCTTGAAGAATTAAAAGATAGAGGCTTGGATACTGGTTCTCTTTTGGCAAAATTTGCAGAATTAAAACATAGTCATAGTGATATTTTTGATAAATTGGAAGATAAAAAGAAAGAAAAAAACAAGAGAATAAGACCTCGAAGGAAAAAAAGTTATAAGTCTAAAAAGATAGATAAAACTATTAATTTGGTCTATGAGATTAAAGAACATGAGCATTCTGAAAATTTAGTTGAAACATATTCTACTGATTTAAGTAAAAATATTTCAGAACACAAAGAAGATTTAGAAGAATTAAGAGATAGAGGTTTGGATACAGGTTCTCTTTTGGCCAAATTTTCTGAGTTAAAACATAATCATAGTGATATCTTTAATAAACTTGAGACTGAAAAAGTATCTACTGATTCAAGTAAAAATATTTCAGAAGAAAAGGAAGATTTAGAGGAATTAAGAGATAGAGGTTTGGACACAGGTTCTCTTTTGGTCAAACTTTCTGAGTTAAAACATAATCATAGTGATATCTTTGATAAAACTGAAAAAGTCTCTATTGATTCAAGTAAAAATGTGCCAGAAGAAAAGGAAGGTTTAGAAGAATTAAGAGATAGAGGTTTGGATACTGGTTCTCTTTTGGTCAAACTTTCTGAGTTAAAACATAATCATAGTGATACCTTTGATAAAACTGAAAAAATCTCTATTGATTCAAGTAAAAATCTGATAGAAGAAAAGGAAGATTTAGAAGAATTAAGAGATAGAGGTTTGGATACAGGTTCTCTTTTGGCAAAATTTTCTGAATTAAAACATAAACAGGATAGTATTTTTAATAAACTTGAAAAGGAAAAACAAGAAGCAAAGATTCAACTTCAAATTAAAGAACAGTCTTTTAAAGAAAAATTACAAGAACCTGAACAAATCAAAGAAATACAAGAACCTGAACAAATCGAAGAAACACAGGAACCTGAACAAATCGAAGAATTACAGGAACCTGAACACATTGAAGAAGCACAACAGGAACTTGAACAAATCGAAGAATTACAGGAACCTGAACAAATTGAAGAAACACAGGAACTTGAACAAATCGAAGAAACACAGGAACCTGAACAAATCGAAGAAACACAGGAACCTGAACAAATCGAAGAAACACAGGAACCTGAACAAATCGAAGAAAC
>CADAWZ010000115.1 GCA_902791745.1 uncultured bacterium | reverse complement strand
ACTTCACTTACAAGCTCTCTGATAAGATGTCCCACTTTTTCTAAGCGAAAACTTCCCATAAAACTATCTGACCTTTTCCTTCATAATATATGCTTCTATTGTATCTCCAACTTGAATATCATTGAAGTTTTCAACTGTTATACCACATTCAAAGCCTTCTATAACTTCTCTTACATCATCTTTAAAGCGTTTAAGTGATTCAATCTTACCTTCATGAATCAACTTCTTATTTCTGTAAATCTTCAAATCAGAGTTTCTCATTACTTTTCCACTTGAAACATAGCTTCCAGCAATGACTCCTACCTTTGAAGCCTTAAACAACTGTCTTACTTCAGCAGTACCTGTCAAAACAGATTCATATTCAGGTTCTAACATTCCCTTCATTGCAGCCTGAATATCTTCAATCATTCTGTAAATGACATCATAATTTCTGATTGCAACTTTTTCTTGGTCTGCAAGTTTTTTGATGTTTGCTTCCATTTTTATATTGAAGCCAATAATCAAAGAATTTGAAGCTCTTGCAAGAAGTACATCAGATTCACTAATAGCACCGACAGCTCCGTGAATTACATTTACTTTTACTTCATCATCAGGAAGTTTTGCAAGTGAATGTTTAATTGCTTCGACAGAACCATTACTATCTGCTTTAATCAATACATCAAGCTGTTTTTTCTCACCTTCTGACATTGTTTTGAATATGTCTTGAAGTGTTGTTCTTGGACCAGAAACAAGATGTCTTTCTCTATCTCTTGTCTGTCTTTCATCAGATATTTGTCTTGCCATTTTATCATCTTTGACAACTCTTAAAATATCTCCAGCATTTGGAAGATCTGTAAGACCTACAATTTCAACAGGAATTGAAGGAGTTGCTTTTTTAACTCTTTCACCTTTTTCATTTATCAAGACTCTGACTTTACCACTTGTCAAACCAGCAATAACAGAATCACCTGGTTTTAAAGTACCTTTCTGAACAAGAACTGTTGCCATGCAACCTAAACCTTTATCAAGTCTTGATTCAAGAATTACACCATAAGCTCTTCTCCTTGGATTTGCTTTAAGTTCTTGAATATCGGCAACAAGTGTAATCATTTCGAGAAGATCATCTATTCCCATTTTTGCTTTTGCAGAAACAGGAACACAAATTACATCTCCTCCCCAATCCTCAGGAATTAAACCATGCTCTGAAAGTTGTTGTTTAACCTTCTCTGGATTTGATCCAGGCTTATCTATTTTATTTATTGCAACAATTATAGGAACTTTAGCAGCTTTAGCGTGATTTATAGCTTCTATTGTCTGAGGCATTACACCATCATCTGCAGCAACGACTAAAACAGCTATATCTGTTACTTGGGCACCTCTTGCTCTCATAGCTGTAAATGCTTCATGTCCAGGGGTATCGAGAAATACTATCTTTTTAGAATCATGTTCAACAACATAAGCACCAATTTTTTGGGTAATTCCACCAGCTTCACCTGCTGTTACATTTGATTTTCTGATTGCATCTAAAAGTGATGTTTTTCCATGATCGACATGTCCTAAAATAGTAACGACTGGAGGACGTGCAATCATAAATCTTGGATCGTCTTCCTCGTCTTCTTCAGAAACAACATCTTCTTTAAACTCAACTTTTTCATGTGGAATCTCAAACAAATCAAGAATACTGAAAATCAAATCTTTATCAAGTGAATGATTTACAGCTAACATTCTTCCATTTTGTAAAAGTTTCATCAATATATCTGAAGTCTTCAAAGATAGAATAGGTGCCAATTCTCCAATAGTTATTGGAAAAGCTATCTCAAAAATTTCAGGCTTGACTTCTTCAACAACTTGTTTGACAACATTTTTCTTTGGAGTTGCTTTCTTTATAGGCTTTGTAATAGCTTTTTTGGATTCAAGTTCTTCCAAATCTTTATCCTTTTTATCTATACGCTGTCTCTGTTGCTTCTGATTTACTTGACTTGCTTTTCCAAGCAAAGACATATCCATACCATAATTATTATTTTTCTTTGATTGTTGATTTCTTGAACTACTCTTTGCTGGTCTTTCAGGTTTATCTTTATCTTGGAACATAGAGGCATCAAATTTCATTCCACCTAATCCACGATTTTGACCTTCTCTATTCTGTCCCTGCTTATTTCCAAAACCATCTTTTCCATCTCTACGTTGGAAATTGCGATTCTGCCCATCTCTATTTTGTCCTTGCTGATTTCCAAAACCATCTTTTCCATCTCTACGTTGGAAATTGCGATTTTGTCCATCTCTATTTTGTCCCTGTTGATTTCCAAAACCATCTTTCCCATCCCTACGTTGGAAATTGCGATTTTGTCCATCTCTATTTTGTCCCTGTTGACTTCCAGTCCCGTCTTTTACATCTTTGTCTTTACGTTGAAAATTATTTTTGTTCTGACCTTCTTTATTTTGCTTCTGTTGATTTCCAAAACCATCTTTTTTTACTGAATTAGAAAGTTTTTTTGACTCTATTTCATCATTAAATTGTTTATCTTTTAACATTTCTTTTTTCACAACATCAACTTTTTCAACAGGTTTTAATGAAGCCTGTTTATTTTCTTTTACTTGATTTTGTTCCAATTTAATATTTTTTACATCTGTTTTTTGAACAGGCTCAACCTTTTTAAGAGTCTGTTCTACTTTATTTTGAATAAATTCAATCTTTTGGGGTTCCTGTTCTACTTTATTTTGAACAGATTCAACTTTTTTTGAAGCCTGTTCTACTTTATTTTGGACAGGTTCAACCTTTTTGGGAGCCTGTTCCACTTTATTTTGAACAGGTTCAACCTTTTTGGAAGCCTGTTCTACTTTATTTTGAACAGGTTCAACCTTTTTAGGTGCCTGTTCTACTTTATCAATATTATCTTGGTCTTTAGTAGAGGATGAAGACATAGCAACTGATTCGATTGACTTAGATGTAGAACTTTTTTGTACAACATCTTCGCCTTTGACAACTCTTTTCATAATTAAAGAAACTGCCTTACGTGCTATTGAATCATCTATTCCACTTTGATGAGAACGAATATCAGCCCCAATTTCTTTTAAAACATCCATTAACTCTTTACTGCTGACAGAAAGCTGTTTTGCCAATTCATAAACCCTAATTTTTGCCATTATCACACATCCTTTAAACGATTTTAATAAAAATCGAAATTATATTTTTAAACTGAGACATTGTATCATTAATCAATAGTGAAAATTCCTTCCGTCTGCAGAAAGGAGATTTGGGTTATTACCGCATGTCTTACGGTGAAAAATCAACAAATTTTCATAACAATGACCTCATTTTATCTCTTCCTTTATATTCGACATATTTTTTAAAAAATCTACATATTTAATAATTTTTTCACAAGTTTCCTCAGTCATTGCATCAAAATATTTCTTTTTTAATGATTTTATAGAAAAAAGTTTGTTAATACACTCCAATTTCCTACAAAGATAAAATCCTCTGCCAAAATTTGTTGAAATATTTAACTTATTATCTGAATCAAAAGAAAATCTCAAAAGTAAATCTTTTGTTTTTTTCTCTCTACAAACTAAACACATTCTAATTGGGATATGTTTAGCTAAAATATCTGTCTTCATCATCAAATACATCTCTTAATTAATAACTTCTTCTGATGTTTCATCCTTAACATCTTTAGAATTATTATCTTCAATTTCACCAAATGCTTTTGCTTTTGCATTTTCAAATGCACTTGAATCTATTTCTTCTTTTTTTGCTAAATATTGACTTTCACTCAATATATCTATTTTCCAACCGGTTAAACGAACAGCTAATCTTACATTCTGTCCCTCTTTACCTATTGCAAGAGAAAGTTGCTGATCAGGTACAACTACTATTGCAGATTTATTGAATGTATCAACAATAACCTTTAAAACTTTTGAAGGATTTAAAGAATTAGCAATAAATATTTCAGGATTTGGACTCCAAGCAACTATGTCAATTTTTTCATTTTTAAGTTCTTCTACAATAGCTTGAACTCTTACGCCCTTTGGACCAACACATGCTCCAACAGGATCAACTTTTGGATCTTTTGACTCAACTGCAATCTTAGAACGATTTCCAGCTTCTCTAACAACACCCCTAACAGCAACAATTCCTGTCTTTATTTCTGGAACTTCAAATTCAAAAAGTTTAGCAACAAATCCAGCAGCAGACCTTGAAATAACAATTTGAGGTCCCTTAGGAGTTTTTTCTGCTCTCAATATAAGAGCTTTAAATATCTCCCCATGCTTAAAATGTTCATTTTCAATTTGTTCTTCAGAAGGTAAGACACCTTCCAATTTTCCCAAATCAACATAATATTTTTTTTGTTCATGATCATATCTTTGAGTTGTACATGAAACAAGAGTATTTTCTTTTTTTGCAAATTCATCAAAAATAATATCTCTTTCTGCTTCTCTGATACGCTGAACAATAACTTGTTTTGCTGTCTGTGCTGCTATTCTACCAAAATCAGAAGGAGTTACAACAACACTTATCTCATCTCCAACATTAGCTTTTTTATTAATCTTTAATGCATCTGAAAGAGAAATTTCAAGCATAGAATTTTTTACTTTATTTACAACAGTCTTTGTTGTTTTTGCTTCAATAGCTCCAGTAACTCTATTTATAACAACAGTTGCATCTTGTTGATTATTTGTAACATAATTTCTTTTATAAGCAGAAGTTAAAGCATCTTCTATAGCTGAACAAATAACTTCAAGCGGTATTTCACGCTCTTTTTCAATCTGCTTTAAAGCAGTAATAAAATCAGAATTCACGAACTTTTCCTCCGATAAGGATCTCTTAAAAATTTTATAAAAACTAAAATAAAAAAACTTATGTCTTTAAATGTCTAAAAACATAAGCATTGGACATTTCAAACTAAAAAAATCATCCAAGTTCTGGATAACCGTCATAATCATTAGTGCCAGGAGACGAGACTTCCAAATAATATGGTTCTTTTATAATATCCAATTCATCAAGTTTTTTAGCAATTCCCTTGCTAAATTTTTCACAATCATCTGTAGAAATACCCTCAGGCTTAGATATTATTATATCCAAAATATTCCGAGAACCATGCTTAACATAATCAGCTTTTAAAAGCTCAACACCACAAAATTCAGCTGTCTTAGTAGCAATTGCTATAACTTTTTTTAATTTATCAGGTGATAACATAAAATTCTCCCAAAAAAAAAGAGTGAGAATGCCCACTCCGTAAAATTCAGAGATTTAATTGTAGAAATACTTGTCGACATCTTTCTAAATGAAATTCCTAAGAAGTCAACTATTTTGTATTATATAGAATTTCTAATTTTATGTCAATAGTTTTTTTCTTTTTTTTCAAATTTTATTAATTCTGCAAGTGAAAATCATCTTTCAGTTTAGAAAGATATAAATAAAAAGTATGATGAAGTTTAAAAATAAAATCGTTATAATAAAAATATATAAATAATAATTAAAATTATATTCGGAGGTGATATAGATGTTTGCATTAGATTATAGAAAAAATGAATGTAACTCACTTTCCGAATACAATAATGACAATACAATATTAATTGAATACTACAAAGAAGTTGGAAAACATCCTCTTTTAAGCAAAGAAGAAGAAATAGAACTCGGGAAAAAAGCCTTCAATGGAGACAAAAAAGCTCTTGATAAATTAATTACTTGCAATTTAAGACTTGTTATTTCAATTGCTATTAAATACATAGGTAAAGGAATGCCATTAATGGATTTAATTCAAGAAGGAAATATAGGTCTTATAGAATCTGCTAAAAAATTTAATCCAGCAATGAACTGTAGATTTGCAACTTATGCAACATATTTAATTAAACAATTAATAATAAGAGCATTAGATAATAAAAGTAAAACAATAAGAATACCTATTCATATTTCAATAATATACAACAACTATAAAAAAATTGTTGACCATTATAAAAAAATTTATGAAGAAGAACCAACTATTGAAGAAGTTAGCAAAATTATAAATCCTATCTCAAAATCAAAAGTAAGACAAAAAATGTCAAAGAGATTACATAAAATTCTATCTGAGGATTCTCCTGAAGTCATTGCAGAAATAAAAAGACAAGAGAAAAAAAATACAGAACAGTTGGCAGAAATAATAAAATTAAGTTCAGAACCACTTTCATTTGATATGAATTTAACTTCAGACAGCGATTTAAAAATAGGAGATACAATAGCAGATACAGATTGTTATAGAGAATATCTTGACAATGAAGAAATAAAAGATTTAATGTCAACTTTAACAGATGAAGAAAAAAATATAATAAACTGGAGATATGGTCTCAAAAACACAAAAAAATGTACTCTTGAAGAAGTAAGTCAAAAATTGGGATATTCAAAAGAAAGAATAAGACAAAAAGAAAATCTTGCAATAGAAAAATTAAAAATAAAACAACAATGTATGTAATTTTAAAAGAAGTGTGAATAAATAATTTCTTCACACTTCTTTTTTTTGAGTATGTGAAATTTTTTCTGTATTTATCGAAATTTCTGCACACAATCTTCTTTTTTAACCATTTTCTATAGCTTTTCTTAAATCTTTAAACTCATTACTAACAGGTATTATATGTTTTTTAGTTTTTTCTTGCAATTCATCTAAACTCATCCCATCAAGAAAATACTTACCATCTTTTAAACAATGACTCGGAATAATAACTTCATCAAAAACATCTTCATTTTCAATAACATGTAAAATATCCGTTCCTGTCATAAGTCCACAAACATCAACACTGTTACCCCAAAATACACTTTCCGCTTTATGAACTCTGAGTTCAAGATTTTTTGTATCATCAAAAAATTCAGCAATTCTCCTCATATAATCATAAGTCAAACAACCTGTTATTATACTAACATTTCTTTTATTTGGCACTTCATTTGAGATATATTTTTTCCCTTTCATAAAACTTGTCAAAAATAATCTCATCATACCAATGCCATTTTCAAGCTGTGGAAAATCACCATAATATTTAGTTTTAGGTATTTCTGTTCCTGTTTTTATAAAAAATTCATCAGCTAAATACAAAAAATTATCTACTTTATGGCGTTTTTTAAATCCCCTCATAAATTTATTTGCTATTTCCATCACATCTTTCATTTCTTCAATTGTAAAAGACCGAACTCTATTAGGGGTATGATATTTAGTTAAACCAACTGGTACACATGCTATAGATTCAATATTTGGATAAAATGATTCTAAATCTTCAAGAGTCTTTTTTAAATGTTCGCCATCATTGATTCCTGGACATAAAACTATTTGAACATGAAGTGAAATATCGAGTTCAACAAGTCTTTTTATATTTTCAATAATATTACCTGCTTTTTTATTGTTCATCAAAGATTCTCTTACATCTGGTTCAGTTGCATGAACAGAAACATATAAAGGGGTCAACCTCTGTTTTTCAATTCTCTCCCAATCTTCTTCTGTTAAATTTGTAAGTGTTATAAAATTCCCAAATAAAAATGATAATCTATAATCATCATCTTTTATTTGCATTGTCTTTCTAACATCACGAGGGTCTTGATCGACAAAACAAAAATCACATCTATTTTGACAAATTTTTATCCTATCAAAAATTGGATTTTCAAAAGATACACCAACTGGCTCATATATAGATTTTTTTACAGAGACAGTATTTTCTTTACCATCTCTGATATAAGTTACTTTAAATTTCTTTTCAGATGTGGCAATCATCCAATCCAAAACATCTCTTAGTTCCGTGTCATTTACTGACTTAACTATGTCTCCTGCCTTTAATCCAGCCTTATCAGCAGAAGAACCCTTTTCTACTTCAAGTATAATTCCAGCCATTTACTTTTCCTCTATTTTTTTATCCTCAATCTGTTTTCTTGCTTCCTCAACAGGCTTCATGATTTCAGTAATCAAATTATGTGCAAAATTTTCCATATTCTCTTTTTCTTCTTTTGCATTTGAAGCCTTTACATATTGAATAGGCTTTCCAATAACAACTTTTACTCCACGCTTAAAATGAGGAATTCCTTTTTTAATAGTGATACTGTCTTTTCCATTTATAATAGAAATAGGCAATACAGGGACACCACTCATTTTAGCCAAAAGAGAAACTCCTCTTCTACTCTCTTTTCCCTCATCTTCTTCACTTTTCATTCTTCTTCCCTCTGGAAAAATGCCAACAATTTCGCCTTTTTTCAAGAGTTCAACAGCCTTTTTTATAGTTGTCATTTCTGTTTTATCCCTATCAACTGGAATTGCACCAAGAGAACGAATAAGTGGAGCTAAAATTGGAACTGTAAAAAGTTCTTTTTTAGCCATGCAGTTAACTCTTCTTGCCGATATAGCTCCAAAAAGTGGAGGATCCATATAACTTGTATGATTTGCAGCAAAAAGACAACCGCCTTTAAATTTTAAATTTTCTTTTCCCTCTATTTTAAGTCCACACCCCAAAGT
>CADAWZ010000114.1 GCA_902791745.1 uncultured bacterium | reverse complement strand
AAGGATTAAAACAGCTTTACAATATTTTATATAAACAAAAAATAAAGATAAGAGACATAGCTTTTTCTTGTTCAAATAAAGATATTCTCGAATGTCTTAGATTATATATAAGATTTTTTGATAAAAATAAATCTAAACTTAAATTTCAAAGCCTTACTGTCAATTCTGTCCCTCAAAAAGTTGATCATTTGAGTATAAATCCTAAACAAGATGTAGAAAATAATATAAAAAATACTTCAAAATTTGCAAGTGCATTGGAAAGGCTTAAAAGTATCGCTAAAGAAAAGCAAGTTTTAAAGCATGAAAGTGAAAATATTCCAGAAAACATAGATAATCAAATAAATTCTCAATTTGATGCTCCTAAATTAGAGGTTAAAGAAGAAAATAAGAAAGAGCCAAAAGAAGAAGATATAAAAGAGAAAAAGCCAAAAGTAAAAATATTAACTTTTGATGAAAATTTTTATAATTATCTTTTGAAAAAATATAATTCTGAAGATGAGGCATTGAATTTACTTTTAGGATTTAAATTATGTAGAATTTTTAACAAAAGATATAATGCAATGAATCCTTATAAAAAAATAAATTATAAGGAAGATGTTGAATTTCAAGAATTTAATGAGTATAATTTTGGAATTCCTAAAAAATCGTTATTTGATTATTTGGCTTTTAAAAAAATATTAAGTGAAAATAAGGAAAAAGAGAATACAGATAATAATGAGCAGAAGAAAATAGAAAATAAACCTGCTGAAATTGCGGAAGAAAAAGTAGAAGAAACAGAGCCTTTAGAAACAGAAAATAAATCTGCTGAAATTGCGGAAGAGAGAAGTGAAAAAATAGAGCTTGTAGAAACAGAAAATAAATCTGTTGAAATTGTGGAAGAGAAAGTCGAACCAACGGAGCCTTTAGAAACAGAAAATAAATCTGTTGAAATTGCGGAAGAAAAAGTAGAACCAACAGAGCCTGTAGAAACAGAAAATAGATCTGTTGAATTTGCGGAAGAGAGAAGTGAAAAAACAGAGTCTGTAGAAACAGAAGCTGTAAAATCAGGAGAAATAGAGTATAAAACTATTGAAAAAAAGGCAGAAATTATGGAAGTTAGGGAAAATGTAATTGGTAAATTTAGTTTGAAAGATGTAGATGAAACTTTTTTAAAAAATTGTGAATCTCTATTGCCAACTAAATTATATTTCTATGGTGAAATTATAGAAGTTAAAACTTGGAAAGAATTATATATTTCTGTTGCAAAATTATTTGCTAAAAATTTTCATGAGCTTTTGTATTCAGAATGTAGTTCAGGAAAAGGTTTGTTGCATAGCAGTATTCTTGATATTGCACTTGTTGGAGGAAATTTGAGAGAACCTGTACAAATTTGTGATAATTTGTTTTTGACGACTTTTGAAAGATTTAATAGTAAGGTCAAAATTTATCTGCAAAAGATAATAAAAATGGCAGAAATCTGCAAAGCAGACCTAACCCAAATCATCATCGTTACATAAAAAAATCGTGTTGAGAAAAATTTCTTAACACGATTTTTTTTACTTACTTAGTTTGCTTCTACTTCCTCTAATACTGTCTGTACATTTGGATAAATTTTCATAACTTTACTCAATCCAGTTATGTCAAATATCTTGTTTATTTCAGTTTTGGAGCTTACAAGATATAGCTTTCCATTCAATGAATTTACTTTTATGTTTGCAGATGTTACAGCACCAATTCCGCTACTGTCGATGTGTTTTGTGTCTGTAAAATCTATGATGATGTTTTTATGACCAGATGATATCAATTTTGAAAACAATTTTTTCAATTCTGAATAAGAGACATAATCAATATCTCCAGTCAGTTCAACAAGTGTAAGACCAGGTCTTGTTTCCTTCAAATCTTTTAGTACCTTCATTTTTGGTAAGCTCCTTTTTTACTTATTATTTTGATTCATTATTTGATCTTTTCTATATGCTATAAAAGTAAGCATAAAAACAAATGGGATAGCGACAACTATACCCAAAATGCATAACAATTTACTTCCTGTTAAAAATAATAAAACAGTTAAAAGAATCGCAGAAAATTTTGTTGTATAAAATAATTTTTGATAACGTGGAACCATTTTTATGTTTCCTTCACATTTTTTGCAAATATTATTGTTTATTTTTATTTTGCAATGTGGACAATAATTTTCTACCCCTATAACTTCTTGCTTTATTTTGGGTTCATTTTTTCTTATTTCATTTATAAGTTCTTGCATGTCAGGAAAAGACATTCCATAGGGATTGTTATCTATTTCTATTATATCTCCAGGTTGTATTTGCCCTTGTATTGGTGCTTTTTTTAATATCAATTTTCTTGGTATCATATCTTTATTATTTTTTACATAAGGGAAATATCCATATATTACAAGAGAATTTGTCAATTCATGCCATGAAAATTTTTTCTCAATTCCTGATATAGAAACAGTGAGACCCTTTCTATTTGTTATTACTTTTATACTATTTTGCCTAAATCTTCTACTTAGATTAGACATAGGAATAAATAAAAGTAATATAATTAAAATTATTTGAAATGGCGTTACAAATTGTTTAGGAATTCCCATTCCGTTTGGAAGATTTGTAAAGTCTTTTACAAAAAAAGCAATAAAGAACCAAAGCAATATCGGAATTATACCTCCGATTATGTTCATTATATTAGCTAATTTATTCTCTTTATACTGATACTGAGCCATATTATTTTCCTTCAAAAATTAAATATCCATAGGCAGGAAGTAATACTTCTGAAGAATTATTTATCTTTGCATTTGAAATTCCTGCAGATGAAGTATATGTACAATTTTCTAAAATGTAATTATCTTTAGAAAGATTGGATAAAGCATAATTTTTATTATCTCTGTGAAAACTTTTTACTATTGTTAGCTTTTCTCCTTCTTCATTTTCGAAAGTTCTTCTCTGAGAAAGTGGTTGTAGTATTACTGAGTCTATTTTTGCAGCTTTTCCAAGTAAAAGACCACTAAATTTTATTCCCATACTGTGTAATCCAGCTTGTAATAGTCTTCTTTCGAGAACTTCCTGCATAAACATAAATGTATCTTCTTGAGAACCTGCAAGTGGAACAGTATAAATTTTATCACCATCTATTCTCATTAAAATAGATGTTGAAGCTCCAAAACCACTTTGTTTTAGATAACAAAGATGAAAAGCATATTCGTCATCTTCTTCTATTGAAAAACGAAGCCAAAAAGAATTTTCTTTCTTGATGGCAACAAGGGAGCCCATCATGCCACTTGGATAACCTATATCTTCAATTTCATAATCTTTTCTTACAGCTTTTCCTTCTTCAGCTTGTAAAATTATATAGCTATGTGGCTTTTTGGCTTCCTTGTAAAGTCTGTAATCCCAACCATCTGTTTTATATATGGAAACCAATGTAGAAAGTGCTTCTATTGCAGATTCAAGATTTGTATCATCGGAAACACCATTTCCTGCGAGAAATACTTTTGACTTTCCTGTTGTTGGATCATATATATTTTTTCCTGCTGTATTACCTTTATAAAACCAAGATGCAGAAATTCCTGCAAGGGTTTCATATTTTTTGTCATTTGTAGCTTCAGCTAATGCTATTAAATTTTCTGTTATGACTTGAGCACCTTGTGAATTTTGTGGATATACAACTGGACTTGGTGCCATGCCACAGATTGGACCATAAGATGACAAAAGGTGAACTATTAAATTGTCTGCTTCATTTTTTGCAGAGTTGGTAAGTTCTCTATCTTTTAATAGTTCTCCAGCTTTTGCAAGTGCTTCAGTCTGTCTATTTGCTGAAAGTGTAAAAATATGTGGATTTGCAACGCTTTCATAGTGAGCACAATAGGGAAATTCATCATATTTCATTGTGGTAAATTGTTTTATACCATCTGCAAGCATTTTTATATAGTTTTTGATCTCTTCATTTTTGTCTTTTTTGTACATTTCACAAAGTGCTAAAAGATATAGGGAACTTGTGTCACCTCTTCCTTCTACAAGCCAAGTAGGAGAGTTAACTCCGTCTTTTTCAAGGTATTCATTTTTTGAATAGTTGCTTGTTAGAGGTATTATTTTTGTTTTTATAATGTCGTCAATGATTTTGTCTATTTTGCTTTTTAGTTCGCCATTTGCTGTTGCTTTTTTTTGTGCAAGGGCTAAAAAAGAATATGCAGAAGTTATTGAATCTGCATCTTCGTTATTTGAATTAGATTCACAAAATCTTCCCTGTCCCTTGTACATATCGGCTACAAAAGAATTACAATCTTCTGAAATATCTGTTTTTATGCCTTTTTCTTTACAATTTTCAAGAAGAATTGAGAGTTGAGCCATGTTGTATGTTTTTATATCTTTGCCATGATCTGCATACAATATATAATTTTTGTACATCTTTTTTAGAGATTTTATTTCATTGAAATTTATATCTCTTGCATCTGCTGTTTTAGTCGTTTTATGTGATTTGGCTTGTTTGACATCTTTTTTATCATTTGATTTTTTATTTTTTTTGTCTTTAGACTTTGTGTCTTTTTTCTTTTTTTCTTTAGATTTTGTATCTTTAGTATTTTGTGCTTTTGTTGCTTTATATCTTCTTGCATATACATCTTGTACAGTACAGACAAGCAACATAATTATCATCATAAATATGCAAATTATTTTTCTGTCTATTTTCATTTTTTATATACTCTTTTATATCTTTAAAATTTTTTGCCATATATTATACTATATTCTAAAATAAAAAGCAAATAAAAAATCCAGTAAATTTTCACTGGATTTTTAGAATTTTAGTTTTTCACATACTCAATCCCAATGTCTGTTTGATTTCTTCTTTAAATTTTGTTGCTTCTTCCAAGTAATCGTTTGGAATATTTTCAATTAAGATTAGTTCTCTTATATCTTCATTTGTTACTGAATTTTTGATAGGTGTGTATAATGTCAACATTAGAATTAAAGTATTTTGTTTGCCTTTTATTCTATTTTCTTTTAAATTTATTCCTGAAATATTAAAATATTCAATAAAAATAGTTTTTTTAGCTGATGTTTCTGGAATTATTTCTATTCCGTTTGCTGAAAATATTAATCTAATTTTACCTATATTTGTAAAAAATTTTTTATATGAAAAAAATAGAATAGGTATGATACTAAAAGTTAAAATAGCACAAATTAGAAATACTAAACAATCTTGTATATTACGTATGTCTTCTTCTCTAAATAATGATATTGTAAATACAGTGATAGTTATAGTAATTAGTGTAATATGAGATATTAGATCATAAGTATTATTATTTTTTTTTTCTTGTTTTGTTAAAAATAATTCTTCAAAAGGATCTGAATCTGTAATTATTTCTATATTTTTATTTGTGTTTGAGGTGTTTTTTATAATTTGTAATTTATTCTTATCTTCTAAGAATTTATATAAATTCATTTTGTTAATTTCTCCAATGTTTTAATAAGTCGGCTTTTACAGCAATTTTCATAAATATTGAGAAAATAATATATTTTACTTTGGTGTGTAATGCGGGCATTTTCGCTTCTTTGCAAGCAAAGGAGATTAGCCATTGGAACGAAATCATGAGCTTGCGAATGTCTGTAGTGAGTGTATTATACACCAAAGTAAATTTGCACTAATTTTGAAAATTGCTGTAATAATAAAATTGTGATATGAAAAATCAGTTTTTATATATCTTTTAATTCCAATGCTTCTTGGATTTCTTCTGAGAATTTTACTGCTTGTGTTAAATAATCTTTAGATAGTTCTTCAACTAAAATTATTTCTTCTATATTTGCATTTGTAAGTGGATTTGTTATAGGTTTATGTAACCTCAATATTATATTTAAAATTCTTTTTTTATATGAACCTCTTCCGTTTGATTCTTCTATTTCACTTTCTTTTACACATATTGCTGCAATATTTAAAGTTTCAATAAAAATAGGTTTTTTATCATTTTTAGCAGTATCAGGAATTATGTCTAATCCTTTTGAAGAAAATACTAATTTAATATTCTTTATTTTTGTAACTAACAATCGTTCTAATGTTATAAAAATAGGAGCGAGAATTATAAC
>CADAWZ010000113.1 GCA_902791745.1 uncultured bacterium | reverse complement strand
TTCTAATTTCATCTATTGCCTCTTCTGAATCTACATCAGAACTAATAGAGCAAGCTATTGAATCTAAATATTCTACTCTCTTTATACGAGAGCGAGCTATTTTATATGGAATCATTATAAACTTATCTTCTCTTCCATTATCTACCATTTTACCTTTTGGCTTTAAGACGCCTATAACTCTAAATGGTACATTATTCACTCTTATAAATTGCCCTATTGGATATTGGTCTCTGTTGAATAATTCTTCTAAAATAGTATTACCTATAACACAAACTTGATTGCCATTTTCCACATCTTCGTCTGTGAAAAATTCTCCATCTAAAAGTTCCCAATTTTTTATTTGAAAATAATTATCTGAAACCCCAAAAATATTTGTTTCATAATTTTTATTTTCATATACAATCTTTAAATATGTATCTATAACTGGTGAGACATTAGTTACAGAAGAACATTCATTGGCTATAGCATTGCTGTCTTCTATTGTCAATGTTTTAAATTCCTGACTAACTCCTTTAACTTTTTTCCATTCTGATTCTATAGATATAAAATTTTTTCCAAGTAATGATATAGAATCTTGAATTGATTTAGAAACACCTTGACCAATATTGATCATCGTTATTACAGAGGCAACTCCTATTATGATTCCAAGCATTGCCAAAAATTCTTTCATCTTGTCTTTAAATATTGTTTTTAATACTAATTTCAATAAGAACAAAAAAGAGATCAATTTTCCTGAATTTTTATATGCTTGTAAAACTTTTATCAAAGATATTTGACAATCTGATTCATTTCTAAGTGCCTCTATAGGATCGAGTTTTGAAGCCTGCCAAGCAGGATACAAACCAAAGAAGATTCCAATACCTGCTGAAAATAAAAACGCAATTATTATAATCTCTAATGAAATAAGTGATTTCAAATCAGAAAAATAATTTGGAATATATTGTGAAATCACAATTCCAATTATAGTGCCTATTAATCCACCCATTAATGACAATATCATTGATTCAAGTAAAAATTGTTTTAAAATATCGCTTCTTCTCGCACCAAGAGACATTCTAATACCAATTTCTCTAATTCTTTCATTTACAGAAACAAGCATTATGTTCATAATTCCTATGCCACCAACTAAAAGAGATATGGAAGCAATGATCAATAAAAATAATGTCAATGTTTTTACTGTTCCAGTAAATATATCCATAGTTTGTTCATCAATTGAACCTACTTTGAAATCATCTTCATCTTCTGGTTGTAAATGATGTCTCTGTCTCAAAAGTAATCTAATTTCTTCCTTAATCTCTTCTATATGTTCGTATGAACTAATAGAACAATATATACTAAAGACCCAATTTACTCTTTCAAGGCGAGAACGAAATGTAGTATATGGAATAAAAATCTTATCATCTTCACTAAAATCTCCTATTCCTTGTTTGTTCATCACTCCTACAACTCGAAATGGTACATTATTCACTCTTATAAATTTATCTATTGGGACTTCATTATGAAATAAATCTTCAAAAATCTTATAACCTATTACACAAACTTGGTTACCGTTTTCTAAATCTTCTTCTGTAAAAAAATTTCCATCAAAAACTTCCCAATTTTTTATTTTGGCATAATTTTCAGAAACTCCAAAAGCACTAAAAGAACTATTTTCATTTTCATATATCACTTGAACTCCCTTAGGAAGTACAGGAGATGAATTAATTATAAAAGGACATTCATTTGCTATAGCTTTACTATCATCAATAGTCAATGTCTTTGCAAGACCTCGTCTAACTCCTTTGACTACTCTTATTTTTGGCATAATATTGATAGTATCTATTCCACCTATAACAGTATAAATTTCATTTTCAATAGATTTAGCGGTACCTTGACCAATACTCACAATTATTACAATAGAAGCAATACCTATTATAATTCCGAGCATTGTCAAAACACTTCTTAATTTGTTTTGATATAGTGATTTTAAAGCAATTTTTATAGTTGAGAAAAAAGACATTGTTTTTCCTAATTTTCAGTAAAGCTATAAATTTTCAACATATTTTTATTATTTTTATATATTTTTCTTCCCTGCAAAAATGTGAAATAAAAAAAGAGACTGGAAAAATATTCCAATCTCCTTTTATAATTTCTATAACACAATTTATTCGTGCCTAAGTGCATCTATTGGATCGAGTTTTGAGGCTTGCCACGCAGGATAGAATCCAAAGAAAATTCCAACGCCTGCTGAGAACAAAAATGATATTAGTATTGCCTCCATTGAAATAACAGTTTTCAAATCTGGGACAAAATGAGAAATAGTAAGTGCAAGACTAATTCCAATTACTATCCCTATAACTCCACCCATTATGGAAAGTGTCATTGATTCAAATAAAAACTGTTTTAATACATCGCTTCCTCTCGCACCAAGTGCCATTCTAATACCAATTTCCCTGATTCTTTCAGTTACAGAAACAAGCATTATGTTCATAATTCCTATTCCACCAACTAAAAGAGATATAAAAGCTATTGCAGACAAAAACAATGTCAACATACCTGTTGTCTGTGCCATAGTCTCTTTTATATCAGCCTGTGAACCTATTGTAAAATCATCTTCCGCTTCTTCTTTTAAATGGTGTCTCTGTCTCAAAAGTGTTGTAACTTCATCTACAGCTTGTTCTGTATATTCTTCTGCTGAGACAGAACATACGATAGATTGAATATATTTCATTCTGCTTATACGAGAAAGTGCTGTTGTGTACGGAACCATTATAACATCATCTTGATCCATACCCATTCCTTCACCTTTTGTCTGCAAAACACCAACAATTCTAAATGGTACTTTTTGAACTCTTATTACTTGGTCTATAGGATTTTCACCATTAAACAAATTTTCAACAATAGTATTACCAATTACACAGACTTTGGCACTTCCTTTTACATCTTGTTCTGTAAAAAATTCTCCTTCAGAAACAGGCCAATTTCTTATTTCATCATAATCCTGTGACACTCCATAGACAGTTGAACTCCAGTTTTGATTTCCATAAACTACTTGCATACCTCTTCTAACCATTGGTGAGGCATAAGTTATAAAAGAACATTCACTTTCTATGGCTTTGCTATCATCAACAGTCAAAGTATGAACAGTTGAAGTCTGCCTAACTCCTCCTGTTTTTAACATTGCGGGAGATACTGTTAAAAGATTTGTTCCAAGAGATGAAATGCTGTCTTCAACAGATTTAGAAACTCCCTGACCAATACTGACCATCGTTATAACAGACGCAACTCCTATTATGATTCCAAGCATTGTCAAAAGAGCTCTCATTTTATTAGCATTTATTGCTTTTAAAGCAATTCTCATTGTTGCCCAAGGAGACATAATTTTATTCCTCCGGTACAGGCATAGTCTTTAATATTTCTTCAGCGTTGTTTGGGTTTGCATTTCTTCTATCTTCTCTTATGAGACCATCTCTAAACACTATAACTCGATCTGCAAATTCAGCTATTTCATCTGAGTGAGTAACCAAAACAACTGTTATACCATTTTTTCTGTTCATTTGCTGAAAAATATTCATAATTTCAACAGATGTTCTTGAATCGAGATTTCCTGTAGGCTCATCTGCCAAAATAAGAGAAGGATTTTTAATCAAAGCCCTTGCTTGCCACTCTCTGTTGTTGACCTCCTGAGAGTTGATTTGGCTGATGATAGTACCTTCCACTTAATCCTACAGAATCAAGAGCTTTTTTTGCCATTTCCTCACGTTCCTGCTTCTTGTAAGTTCTTGCTCTTGAATAAAGAAGAGGAAGCTCTACATTTTCTATTGCAGGAGTTTTTGCAAGTAGATTAAATCCCTGAAAAACAAAACCTATAAGATCATTTCTTATATCTGCCAATTCATCTCTCGACATATTGGAAACATTTCTACCGTCAAGTATGTATTCTCCTTTAGTTAACTTATCAAGACAGCCTAAAATGTTCATAAGTGTTGATTTTCCACTTCCTGAAGTACCCATTATGGCAACGAGTTCTCCGTCATACACGCTCAGAGTTATACCACGGAGAGCATGCACTTTTACTTCGCCTGAATCATAGATTTTTTCAAGATTCTTGACTTCAATTACTGCTTTCTTATTTTTTTCTTCTTTTTCTTTTGCCATATCATTATACTCTCTTGCCACTATACTATACTCTCATTGGACGACCGCCACCTGGACCACCTGGTACTCTATTATTATTTTTCTTTTTATCCTTTTTATTGCCCTTTGAAGCTGCTGTTATGACTTTGTCGCCTTCTTTAAGATCGCCTTTTACTACCTCTGTATAATTTCCACCTGTTATTCCAACTCTCAATCTAACTGGTTTTGGAGTTCCTGCTGGTGTTAAAACCCATACCATTTCTGCATCATCAGGTTTTTTGTGATGTCTTCTTTCACCAGATGGTGCCCCTGAAGGACTATATGGTTTATCTTTACCTGCAAATTCAGGGTTTTTACCATGCTTTTTTCCATCTCTTGATGGTCTGTCAGGCATTGGAAAATCTGGAATTTTATCTGCCTTAAATCTAAGTGCTGCATTTGGAACTTTTATACATTCATCAGTGATTTTTGAAATAATAGTTATATTTGCTGTCATACCTGGCATCAATTTTTCTTCAGGGTTATGAGCTGAAATAACAGCTTGATATGTAACAACACCAGATTCTACTGTTGAAACTTTTCTGACTTGTTTTACAACACCACTAAATGTTTCTGTAGGAAAAGCGTCAACGGTAAATGTTGTGTCCATTTTTTCTGCTACTTTGCCAATGTCAGCTTCATCAACATTTGCAATAACTTCCATATTTTTAAGGTCTTCCACTATTGTAAATAGTTCAGGAGTGTTAAATGAAGAAGCAACTGTTTGACCTTCTGAAACAGCTCTCTTCGTTACTATGCCGTCAATAGGTGAATAAATTTTAGTATAACTCAAGTCAACTTCAGCTTGATTTAATCTGCTTTTTGCTTGTGAAACCTGTGCAAGTGATGATTTCACTTGGTTTAATGAACTATCTGCTTGATATGTGGCACTTTGTTCTGATATTCTTGTGGATTCAAGATCATAAGTGGCACTTTCAAGATTTAATTGAGCAGATTTTAAAGATGATTCTGCTTGATTTATTGCTGATTGTGCAGAAACGATATCAGCCTGAGCTATTTTATAATTTGTCTCTGCAGTATCTCTTTCAGAGGCAGAAATAAAATTCTGTTGATAAAGACTTTCTGCTCTTTCATAATCTAATTTTCTATTTTCAAGTGTCGCTTTAGATTTCTCATAAGAAGCCTTAGATGAATTTAAGGCATTTTTTGCAGATTCAAGATTAGCTTTTGCTACTTCTTGTTTTGCCATTGCAGTTTTTGTAGCAGCCTGTGCTTTTTTTACATTAGCCAGTGCTACTTTATACTGTGATTCAATATTTTTTGAACTCGCAAGTGAAGAATCATAAGAAGCCCTACTTTCTTCTACTCTTGATTCAGAAATTGAAGGGTCTATAGTTGCAAGCAATTGACCTTTCTTAACTCTCGAATTATAGTCAACATAAAGTTTTTCTATTTTTCCATTAACCTGAGCACCGACTTGGACAGATGTAACAGGTTGAAGAGTTCCAGTTGTTACAACTGTCTGAGTAATTTTTCCTTTTTCAACAGCTACTGTTGTATATGTCAACTTTTTACTTTCTGTCTGATTTTGCATGAAAAAGAAAATTGCTACTATTATAACTAAAATTACTATTGTCGGAACTAACCATTTATTCTTCTTCATAATTTGTTACTCCGTCTTTTTCAATATAATTTGTATGTAATTCTGATCCTATTGCTTTTTCAAGTTTTGCAATTGAAATATAATAATCAGTTATTGCATTTATTCTATTAATCTTTGCTCTAAAAAGAGAGACTTGTGCATCTATAAATTCAAGATTTGAACCAACACCTACATTATATCTGTTTTCAGCAAGATAAAAATTTTCTTCTGCTTGTGCAAGTGTTTTTTGAGTTAATTCCACATTTTTATATGAGTCATTCATCGTCAAAAATGCTGATTGAATTTCTAACATTGCATTTTGCCAAGAAGTCTCATAAGAGGCTTCAGCCTGCTCAACTCTTAATTCAGCTTCTTTAATTCTATATGTTAAACTTCCACCATCGAGTATAGGCATACTCAGAGAAGTTCCAACATTCCAACCATGATCAGGTGGATACTCCTGTCCACTCCAATTATAACCAGCACTTAGAGAAATAGAAGGGGTTCGTTCAGCTCTTACAGATTTTAAGGAATAATCTGCCGATCTTATTCTTGATTCCAATCTCATTAAATCTGGTCTTTCATTTTTAGCAGTTGCCAAAAGTTCACCTATTCCATCAGTTAAAATAGGAATAACATCTTTATAGATTTTTTGAACATCATCTTCAAAATTATAATTATAATTATATTTATATGTTTCACCAATGGCATTTGCAAGTTTCATAAGTGCCAATTCATAGGAATTTTTTGCTTCAGTCAATGAATACTCTGCATTTGCAAGATTGACTTCTGCTGTTGTAACTTCTATTTTAGATTTTGTCCCTGCTTCAAAATATGCTTTTGCCTCTTTTAAATGTTTTTCATAAGCATTGTAACTTTCTTGACTTACATCTACTTTACATTTTGCTGATATACATCTATAATAAGCTTCTTTGACATTATATACAACATCTTCTTCAGAAGCTCTTAAAGAACATATAGAAGATATATAACTTTCTTCAGATACTTTTAATGCATTAGATGTTTTTCCGAAATCTGTTATATACTGTCTTAATGAAAAACCATAACTAAAACTACCTGTTGAATCACGACTTGGTTGACGCAATGACTGACTATAGGAAGCAGAAAAACTAACTTGAGGGCTTAAAGATGTTCTACTTTCTTTGTTTTTATAAAACGCTTCTTCTGTTTCCAGTCTTCTTTGTTTCAAAGTAGGATTTAATTGTAATGCCCTGTCAATATATCCTCTTAATTTTTCAGTTATGTAAGGAGTTTTGGTAAAATCCTTCTGCTCTAACTTTTTTTCATCTAACTCTGTATTTGGCTTTATTGCTTCAATTTCTTCTTTATCTTGAACATCATCATTAACCTGATTTATTACAATTTGTTTATCTTCAACAATATTATCAGCAAATACAGGAGGCATGGCAAAAGAGAATATAGACAGGAAATATATCAATGTACAAAGTTTTTTCATGATTTAAACCAATTGATTTTTCCTTTATTTTTTGCCTTTTTTATAATATAACATAATCAAATTAAAATTATATTAAATTTTTAATGAATTTATTAAAAAAATAACACCATTCCCTTTATAAATTAAAGTAAAATTCAAAAATACTAAAAATAATTGCTATAATTTATTTTTTTATTATATTTTTTTTTGTTATAATATGTCAATATTTTTAAGTGAAATAATATTTCTTATTATAAATTATATATTAATATATTAGTAAAATTTTAAGGCATATTGGTAAACTCTCAATTTTCATAAAAATATTATTCCCCAAAAACTTATTATTTAGGTAATAGATAGAGTGAAATTATTTTAGAGAATAAATCATATATAAAAAAACAAATATATCAAACTTATTGTTAGTTATAAAAAGCCCTCTAAATAGAGGGCTTAAAAATATATTTATTTTACTATTTATTAATAATTTTGTGCAGTTACTTCAAAATAACTCTGTGGGTGATTACATACTGGACATACATCAGGAGCTGATGTACCAACTACAATATGTCCACAATTTCTACATTCCCAAATCGAGACTCCACTCTTTTTAAAGACTTCTTCTGTCTCAATATTTTTCAAAAGTTTACGATATCTCTCTTCATGGTGCTTTTCTATTGCTGCAACACCTCTGAATTGTTCTGCTAATTCATGGAAACCTTCTTCATCTGCCTCTTTTGCCATTCTGTCATACATATTTGTCCACTCAAAATTTTCACCTTCAGCAGCTTGTAAAAGGTTCTCTGTTGTTGTTCCCAGTTCGCCAAGAGCTTTAAACCAAAGTTTAGCATGTTCTTTCTCATTATCTGCTGTTTTCAAGAAAAGAGAGGCTATCTGCTCATATCCATTTTTCTTTGCAACAGAGGCAAAATATGTATATTTATTTCTTGCTTGAGATTCACCAGCAAAAGCCTCACGAAGATTCTTTTCTGTTTTTGTTCCAGCGTATTTATTTTTTTGAGCTTCTCCCATTTTTTCGTCCTCCTGAACAATTTTTTCAAAATCACTTGCAGGATGTTTGCAAATTGGACATATAAAATCTTTTGGCAATTCTTCGCCAATATATTCATATCCACATATTTTACAACGCCAAACAACCTTTGCACTTACTTTTTTTTGTGGTTTTGGTTTTATATTAGCCTGATAGTAAGAATAAGTTACTGAAGGCTTATCACTCAAAACTTCCATTTCATCAACTAAAGCAATAAACAATGTATGAGTTCCAACATCAATCATATCAATAACAGTTGCAGATATAAAAGCATTTGTTGATTTTAACACAGCAAGAGTTCCATTTTTAACTCTCTTTACTTCTTTAAATCCAACAAATTTATCTGTATCTCTACCTGTTGCAAAACCAAAGCGTTTAAATATTTCAAAATTAGCTTCTTCAGTCAATATAGAAACAGTAAACTTTTTAGTTTCAGCAATCATATCACGAGTAAAATTTAACTTATTTACAGCAACAGCGATTTTATTTGGTTCTGCTGTAATTTGATTTACAGTATTTACAATACAACCATTATCTTTTCCATCTTTACAGGCAGTCAATACAAAAAGCCCATAAGATATGTTATACATGGCTTCTTTCATTTTTTCTTTCCTCATTAATTATTTTTTGCCTTTTTTGCCTTTTTTACCTTTTTTACCTTTTTTACCTTCACCCTTAGATATTTTTGCTTTTACTTCTTCAGATTGTACTACTTCCTCTGGTTGTAATGCCTCTTCAGGTTGTGCTACTTCCTCAGGTTGTAATACTTCCTCAGGTTGTGCTACTTCTTCATATTGTACTACTTCCTCTGGTTGTAATACCTCTTCAGGTTGTGCTACTTCTTCATATTGTACTACTTCCTCTGGTTGTAATGCCTCTTCAGGTTGTGCTACTTCCTCTGGTTGTAATACTTCCTCAGGTTGTGCTACTTCTTCAGATTGTACTACTTCCTCTGGTTGTAATACCTCTTCAGGTTGTGCTACTTCTTCATATTGTACTACTTCCTCTGGTTGTAATACCTCTTCAGGTTGTGCTACTTCTTCAGATTGTACTACTTCCTCTGGTTGTAATATCTCTTCAGGTTGTGTTACTTCTTCATATTGTACAACTTCCTCTGGTTGTAATACTTCCTCATATTGTACTACTTCCTCTGGTTGTAATACTTCTTCATATTGTACTACTTCCTCTGGTTGTAATACCTCTTCAGATTGTACTACTTCCTCTGGTTGTAATACCTCTTCAGGTTGTGCTACTTCTTCAGATTGTACTACTTCCTCTGGCTTTAACACTTCTTCTGATTGTACTTTTTCGCCATCTTCTATTTCAACATCTAAATCATCTATATCAGAAGGTAATTCTTCTTCAGATTCTTCATTCATAACTTCTTCATCCGCTAAATCAAGGTCTGATAAATCATCTTCCAAATCAAAATCTTCTTCAGATTT
>CADAWZ010000112.1 GCA_902791745.1 uncultured bacterium | reverse complement strand
TGCCATCTACTGAAAACTTTATAAATTTATCATTAGATTTGCATAAATTATCATAAGAGAAATCTACCATAGGTTCTATTCGTGAATTTCCAGCTTTAATAATATAACACATTTTATCTGAATGTATTATAACAGTACCATTATTAAATACATCTGCTGAGATAACATTTATATTATCAATATAATTTTCCCATACAAGATTATCTTCTTTCATCAAAGAAATTTTTGTATCTTTCTTGATTAAAGAATATTTAGCATTATAACTTCCCCAAAAACTGTAACTCATAAAGCCCTCTCAATATTTTTTCAGCTCATATTCTGAAATTTTACAAACCAAAACATCACAAATTTCAGACCCACAAGTAAAATTTCTAATCTTATTAAAAAATGTCTTAGCACTTTTTTTATCTGAAATAGACTCTGCTAATTTTCCCCTAAACATAATTTCTGTAATAGCAGAAAAATGAGATATATCCTTTGATTTTATAGATTTTTCACATATCTTTTTTATATCTTCTTGTCTTAAATTTTCCCTACAAAAATAAATAGCAAAAATATTTGCTCTTAAATCATTTGTATTTATTTTTAAGACATATTCTTGTATCGGTTCATTAACATAAGATGTATATTTGCTGTAACCTCTATCTATAATATCACTCAAAGTTACCCATTTATCAATATCAAAACCATATTTTAGAGATGTTTTTAAGGCCTTCTGCCCCTGAACAGGGCTATTTAAAAAAAACATACATTTAGCTTTTTCAACATAAAGATTGGCCTTGTCAGAAACTTGAATATTTATCAATTCATCTAAAATTTCACTTGCATTCTTAAAATCTTTTTTAGCATACGATTTACGATAATCTGCCCTTAAATCCATTATCTTTTGCAAGTTTCCATTTTCATAATTATATTTAACAGGATAAATATCAAGTTTATAATTATAATATGACAAATTTGAAACATCTTGAGGCAAATTTTCTATTTTTCCATGATTAAGCCCTGAGCAATAAAAATAAAATTCCCTTTTATCTTTAGATAAAACATAAGAAGAAGAAAAAGTATCTTTTTTAGAATCTATACATACTATTTTCTCTTTATAGTATTTCGGAGATAATTCTTTTAAAGATTGAGGATAAATTCCTCCTCTATGTATTGCATATCTTGAAAGAGCATAATCTATTTTTGCTTGTTTGCTATAACAATCATTATATGTTGCCTCATCTTCAAGAACATCTATATATTTTTTTTGTCCTGTATAAACTAAATAAGAAATAAATACAAAAAAACAAAAAGTTATAAACCAAACAAGAGTTGAATAAGTAAATTTTTTCATAAATTACAACTAATATAAATATTTTAACCAAAATCTATTTTTAAAATTCTGAAAAATAAGTAATAAATTTATTGCTAAAGTAATTTAAACAAAAAATACTATAATCCTTTAAAAATTTTATAACAAGTAAACAGCATAAAAAAAAGCCTCACACAAAAATGCAAGGCTTTAAATAAAAGCCGAAGAAGGGAATTGAACCCGCGACCTGCTCATTACGAGTGAGCTGCTCTACCCCTGAGCTACTTCGGCATAAAAAAAGCCGGAGAAGGGATTTGAACCCCCGACCCGCTGATTACAAATCAGCTGCTCTACCACTGAGCTACTCCGGCGAATTTTTCTGTATTATACACTGTGTTTTTTAAATTGTCAATAGTTTTTTAAAAAAAAATGAAAAATTTTTTTTTTAAAGAAATATAAAAGAACAAAAAACAAAAAAATGAGGATATAATGGATCAAGAAATACAAAAAATACTTGAAAAACAAAGAACATTTTTTCATGATGATAAAACAAAATCTTACGAATTTAGAAAAAAACAACTGAATATATTCAAAGATATAGTGAATAAACATGAAGATGAAATTTATTCTGCAATAGAAGAAGACTTAGGAAGATCTCCTGCAAATAGTTTCATAGGAGAGATATTAACCCTAAAAGGTGAAATATCATATTCGATAAACAATCTAAAAAAGCTTATGAAAGGCAAAACGGTATGGACACCTTTCTCTAATATGCCAGGAAAAAGCGAAATAATACCTGAACCATATGGAAATACACTTATAATATCACCATGGAACTACCCATTTCAACTTGCATTTATTCCAGCCTTATCATCAATTTCAGCTGGAAACACTGTAATAATAAAACCATCTGAGTACTCTGTAAAAACATCTGAATTAATAAAAAAATTAACAGATAAATATTTTGATCCAAAAGTTCTTTACACAATAACAGGTGGAATAGAAGAATCACAACTTCTTTTAAAACAAAAATTTGATTACATATTTTATACAGGTGGAATAAATGGCGGAAAAGCTGTTGCAAAATCAGCCGCAGAAAATCTTACGCCAATAACTCTTGAACTTGGTGGAAAAAGTCCATGTATCGTAGATTCTCTAAAAAATTTGACATCAACGGCAAAAAGGTTGACATGGGGAAAATTTTATAATGCAGGGCAAACTTGTGTTGCTCCCGATTACCTGCTTGTACATAAAGATATTAAAGAAAAGCTAATAGAAGAAATCAAAAAACAAATCAAAAATTTCTATGGAGAAAATCCAAAAGAAAGCAAAGATTTTGCAAGAATAATAAATGAAAAGCATTTCGAAAGAATAGTAAATTTGATACAAGATGAACAAATCATTGAAGGTGGAATTTTTGATAAAAAACAAAAATACATCTCCCCTACCCTGCTTGATAAAATATCTTGGGAAAGTAAAATCATGCAAGAAGAAATTTTTGGTCCTGTACTTCCAATTATCGAATATGAACATGAAGAAGAATTTATTAATGAAATAAAAAAGCGAGAGAAACCACTTGCCATGTATATATTTACAGAGGATAAGAAGTTTAAAAACAGAATATTAACTTCATTATCTTCTGGAGGTGTATGTGTAAATGATACAATAATGCACATAAGTTCAACATCACTTCCATTTGGAGGAGTTGGTGCAAGTGGCATTGGTAGATATCATGGTAAAGCTGGTTTTGATACATTTTCGCATAACAGAAGCATAATGACAAAAGCCTTAGGAATAGACTTGGCTATGAAATTTCCGCCTTATGGAGATTTTTCCGACAACTTGAAAAAAATATTCGAAATTTTTAACAGCTAAAAAACATGGAGGGATAGAGCTTTATGATAATAAGAGAAACAGTAAAAGATTCTGAAACAATCAAATTTCTTGAAAAAATGAATTTTTTTGAGAATATGAATGAAGAAGAAAAATCAAATCTTCTACAAAACATAACTATAAGAGAATATGAAAAAGGCGAAACTGCAAATTCCGATGGTGAAAATATTGATTTTGCAGCTCTTGTAGTAAAAGGTGAATTCATATATGAATTTTATGAAAGAATAAGCCTTGTTTATAAAGAGGGAGAAATATTTGGAACAATTGGAATATTTACAAAACAAGTTCCACAAGTAGATGTCAAAACATTTACAGGTGGAAAAATAGTTTGTTTTAATTACGATCTATTCAAAAAGCCTGAAATCTTGGGAAAAGCCCAAATGTTCAATCTCTTTATGAAGTTCCAGCCATACTTTACTGATTTGAAAACTGAGCAAAAGGGATTTTTCAACTACATGGATGTATTGATAATTCAAGATGGTGGTTGTGCTCCTGGCAAAAATTCAGTAATAGCATTTTTAACAGAATATCTTGAAAAAGCAGGAAGAAAAGTATATATTGCTTCTGAAGGTTATCGTTCTGTTGTAAATGGAATGAAAAATGATTTCAAATGTCTTGTAGATGATAGAAAAATATATCATGAACTCGATTCAATTCCAGGTGTTGTTAATGCAAGAAGATTAAGAGATGCAAGAGGAGCTGATTTCCGCTCAGAAAGATTCCCTGAATTTAATGAGATAGAACTACAACAACAAGCAGCTAAAAATATCGTTTCCAGAAATGTAAAAACACTTATAGGCGTTGGTGGAAATGGAACATTTGGAGGACTTTCTCATCTAATTAAACATCTTCCAGAATCAATACAAGTATTTTACATTCCAGTAACAATAGACAGTGATGTTCTCGGTTCTGATACAATAGGACAATACACAGGAGTTGAAGTTGGTGCTGAAAAAGTAAGATGTTATTTAGCAGATGCTGCAACACATCATCGCTGTTACATAATTGAAATGATGGGAGCAATGGGCGGATATCATGCCCTCAATTCTGCAGTAGGAGCGGGAGCTCATCTCGCAGTATTACCTGGGCATACATACAATTTACATGCAATAAACCAAGCACTTGAAAAAATGGATTATGCAGTAATAGTAGTTGCAGAAGGTTACAAAAAACAAGAAAGAAAAGCAGCCCATTACGATGGCAATGCAGCTACATATTTTAGAGATGAACTAATTCAAGCAGGACTCAAAACAAAGATGAAAATATTCTGTGAACCATTCTCAAGAGATATAAGAGGAGCAACACCAAATAATATGGACATAGCTCTTGCACAAGGTATGGCAAAGAGAGTAGCAGAGATGTCAGCTGAAGGTAAATCTCGATTAATGCCTTCTATAAAGGGAAGTGAACATGGAGCGGATATTCCATTTTCAGAAATACAGACCAACAATTCAGTTGATGCAAATCTTGTAAAATTGGCAAATAGATTGTATTAATGTTGTCAGAAATTAATTTTTGTTTTCTGCCGAATGTTATTTTGTATTACTTGCTAATATTTCTTTCTACACTTATGATCTAACTGTAAGTTTTACTTTTTGGGTGCAAGATATTCACTTTAAACATTTTTTTCTTTTATCTTTCTAATTCTATTTAAAATAGAAAATATTTTAAGTAAGGAGATTCTATTTAGTCTCTACTATGAAAAAAAGTGATGTCTTTCACTATCTTACACCCAAAAAGTTTGTTTATTTGCTTAAATAGTTCTGTTTTACAAAAATTGTTTTTCTTAAAAGTAAAAAGACTCTACACAAAAGTTGCTCATTTAGAGTTTTACCAATACAACATGTATTTCTGAAAATGGATGAGACAAAAGACCGACGAGAGGAAAGGAAAAAAATGGAATTGACAAAAATGTCAGACGGCATTTATCTAATTGGTATTTACGGCTCATTTAAAGTAGGACTTTGGTTATTAGAATCAAATGGAGAATGTGCTTTATTTGAAATGCCCGAAGCAGATAAAAATGGAGAATCTCCAGCTAAAATAGCTCGAAGAATAATAGACCAAAAGGGATGGAAATGCAAATATCTATTTCTTTCACACCCACATATTGATCACTCTGCAACAATAAGAGAATTTAGAGAAACTTTTCCTGAAGCTATTTTTCCCGCCCATTATTCTATTCCTATGTACATGCGTGTTTCTGAACACTACTGGACAAAAAGTAAAAGAGAAGATAAACCTGTTGAATTTGAAGAAGCCTGGAAAAACATAAAGGGAAATGATCCCCTTTGGTATCTCTCATTTTACAACTCAATAACAGTTGATGACATAACTTGTTATGAACTTGGATGTGAAAAAATATATATGATATACGGTCCAAAACATAGTTTGGGTGATGTACACTATATATACAGAGGCTGTTGGTTTTCTGGTGATTGGTGGATATATGAAGGCGATCCTTCAGAGGACAGAATAGCTTCAAGTAAAGCAATTATGTCGTTAAACAGACTTGAAGATTTTTCAATACTAAAAGATTACAAAATACATACAGTATTCCCATCACATGCAAACAATATACTTAGAAATGTTGATTTTCATGACATAATAACAAGAACAAGAAAATATCAAGAAAAATTGGAAGAAAAAAGAAAAGACGGATATGACTGGACAAAATTTGGATTAAAAGAACTCTATTATTGGGTATTCACAGTCATGGAAAAACAGAAAAAATGAATAAAAAAATAGGGGTTGTGAAAAAATAAAATAGTTTTTCCCCCCTTTTTCTGTATTTTAGAACATAATCTTCGTAAGCCAGCAATTTAGTACATGTGAAAAATAAAATATATTTATTTGATTTTCTCATTTCAAAAAATCGTCCTCAAGAATTTTATACAAATATCTTTCACATATTTCAAGAATAAACAAATCAGCATT
>CADAWZ010000111.1:6198-8068 GCA_902791745.1 uncultured bacterium | reverse complement strand
AGCATTACAAATTGTAAATAATCACTATTACTTTTTAGAACACTATAAAAAGATTTTAGAGAATCTCTAATTTCTTCTGCTTTTTCTAAATCATTTATATTGTCTGTAATTGGTTTATCATATTCATCAATAAGTACAACTACTTTACCAAATTGTTCATATAACTCATTTATTATTTTAGAAAATATAAGTCCTGCATTTTTACTTATAATTTCATCATAAGATATATTTAATTTATATTTATTTATTGAAGTTTTAACAATATAAATGAGTGCATTATTTAATTCTTCTATATTTTGATGATAATTACCTAATCCTCCCAAATCAAGTTTAATAACAGGATTAGGATTTTTAGCTTTTTCTTTTACCCAATCCTCAGCATATAATCCCTTGAATAATTCTGTTTTTCCTTTGAACATTGCTTCAAGGGTTGAAATAGTTAAAGATTTTCCAAAACGACGAGGACGAGAAAGAAAATAACATTTGCCATTTTCTATCATTTGTAAAATTTCTTTAGTTTTGTCAATATAAAGGTAATCTTCTTGACGAATTGTTTCAAATGTTTGAATACCTATTGGCAATTTTTGCATTTTTATTTCCTTTCTCTTCCTTTTCTCACGCTTTATTTAGAGAATGGGGACATTTCTCTCAATGTAGAAATTACCTTTGGGAAGTTTTCAAGCACATAATCAACTTCTTCTTCTGTATTGAATTTGCCAAAGCTGATCCTTATCGAACTGTGCATTCTCTCTGTTGGCAATTTCATTGCATTGAGTACATGTGAAGGGTTTAAATCGCCTGAACTACAGGCAGAACCTGTCGAAACTTCAATGCCTAAATGATCCAAAAGATACAAAATAGCTTCGCCTTCGATTAAATCAAAAGAAATATTTATCGTATTATATACTCTGTTTTCTCTATCTCCATTTATGTAAGAGTAGGGGATTTTTTCCAAAAGACCTTTTTCAAGGCGGTCTCTCATCTTCCTTATTTTTTCTTCTTCAGAAGATATATCACGCATTGCAATTTCTGCAGCTTTTCCAAGTGCGATTATGCCTATCGTATTTTCTGTTCCTGCTCTTCTTCCGCTTTCTTGATGACCTCCTGAAATGAGGCGAGAGAGTTTATGACCTTTTTTGATATAGAGAACTCCGACACCTTTTGGAGCATACATTTTATGACCTGAAAGTGAAAGAAAATCTACATCGAGATCTTTAACATCTATTTTCAATTTGCCAGCAACTTGAACAGCGTCTGTGTGGAAAAGAATTCCATTTTCATGTGCTATTTTTGCCATTTCCTTTATTGGCATTATTGTTCCTGTTTCATTATTTGCATACATAACAGAAACAAGAGCCGTTTCAGGATTTATCATCGTCTTTAGGTCTTCAGCTTTTACTATTCCACTTTCGTACATTGGAAGATATTGTGTCTTTATTCCAAATTTTTCTAAATCTCTGCAAGTTTCGAGAATTGCTGGGTGTTCTACAGGTGAAGTTATTATTGAAATCTCTTTATTTGGATTTTCAATTTTTTTGAAAAGTAAATCTTTTAAAACTGTGTTGTCAGATTCTGAACCGCCACCTGTGAATAATATTTCTTCAGGTTCGGCATTCAAAAATTCAGCAACTTTTTTTCTTGCTTCTTCAACTTTTTTTCTTGCTATTTGCCCATGTTTTCCGTGGCTTGAAGGATTTCCAAATAGATCGATTGCCTCTTCTATAGCTTCTTTTACTTCAGGAGCTATTTGAGTTGTGGCATTGTTGTCAAGATAAATTCTTTTTTCCATTTGTTCACTCCGTTATTTTTCTTCAACTATTGAGCAAGATGTGGATTCGTTCAATTCTTTGAGAAGTGCCTTTGCTTTTTC
>CADAWZ010000111.1:0-6164 GCA_902791745.1 uncultured bacterium | reverse complement strand
CAGATGATTTCTCTTCTTTTCCAGAAGATTTTGTCAGCTTTTCCGTGTGTTTCGTAATAATTTTCGATTGCTGCTCTAAGTGCTTTGTCTCCCAAAACTGAACAGTGAAATTTTTGTTCTGGTATTCCACCGAGGACTGCTACAATATCTTTTGGAGTAACTTTTACAGCCTCTTCTATTGGCATTCCAGTTACCATTTCAGAAAGAACAGATGTACTGCCTATTGCAGAAGCACAGCCATAGGTTTTCCATTTGCAGTCTTTTATAATGTCTTTTCCGTCTTTTTCTTCAATTTTTATGTAAAATCTCATCATATCGCCACATTTGATGTTGCCGACTTCTCCAACGCCATCAGCATTATAGCTTTCTTCTGATTCTTTGAGTACATTGCGTGGATTGAAAAAATGATCTTTAAGTTTTTCTGTATAATCCCAAGCCATTTTGTTATATCTCCTTAAATTTTATGGGTGATTGTTTATTTTTGTTTCTCATCTCGTTTATATAGATAACTTTTTTAAAAAATGGATTCAAAAAGAAATTAAATTTTTATCTGACTTATTTTTTTATTCCAACTATTTGCAAATATTTTGAAAATCCGCCATATAAAATACCACACGGATAGCCATAAACAGTTATTCTTTCTGCTAATCTTATTGAAGAAGGCGAAATAATTATAACATCTACTGGAACTGAATCAACAGTTATTTTTACTTCACAAACTGTTGTAAACATATCCCAATAGAGAGTTCGAGGACTACTTTCAACATATCCATTCATTTTTAATATTGTGCCGTAGTATTCTTTGGGATTGTTATATACTCTTTCAATTCTTTCTGTTTCAGAATTGCCAATAATTATACTACGATCATCATTTTTTATCAAATCAAATGCAAAAGATACATTGCTATTCTTTTTTACATTAACTGTTGAAGTATCCCAACTATCAAAAAAAGGTTTGTTTGGACGGTCTTCTCCATAAGCATCCCAATAACCAGTATCTGTTGATTGGCTATCATCATAGTCATAATAATATTTATCTGCAAATGCTTCTGTTATTGAAATGGATAAAAATAAAAAAATTAAGATAAATATAAAAATGTATTTTCTATTTTTCACCATTATTTTAGTTCCTTTATTTTTTAAAATTTGAAAGAATTTTTATCTGCATTATTTTAGCACATACAAAATAAAATGCAAGTGCTTTTATATTTTACTTTTGAATCCATTTAGAAACGAATTATTATCCTTACTTCTTCCAAATATTCTTTGGCGAACCGCTGAAGAATAAAAGAAAAAATAAAAAGTCTATTTAATTTTTTGTATGAGGGAAGGGAGAAGATTTTTTCAAAAAAAGAGTGAGTAGAAATAAAGAATAATATTTAAATTTGCAGAAATAGATTTTACCACAACATAACCTAATAAATTGCTATAACTGTCAATGTTTCAAAAGGAATATATTTTATTTTCACAAAATATTAATAACATGAATTATTTTTAAGATGGGAAACATGAAAAAGATTGTTGCTATAAATGCAAGTCCAAGAGCTAATTGGAATACTGCACAGCTTATTAAAGAGGCTGTCAAAGGTGCAGAATCAGTTGGAGTTGAGGTTGAATACATAGATTTATATAAATTGGACAAATTTTCAGGTTGTATGTCTTGTTTTGCTTGCAAACTTCCAAAAAATTATGGAAAATGTATATATAAAGACGCTTTGGCTCCTGTTCTTGAATCAATAAGAAATGCCGATGGTTTAATTATGGGAACACCAAATTATTTTGGAGATGTTACTGCTGGTTTTAGGGCTTTATATGAGCGTTTAGTTTTTCAATATTTGACATATAAAATGGATATAAGTTGCAATACTCGTAAAATTCCAGTTTTATTTATTATGACAAGCAATCTTCCAGAAGAAGCATATCCTAAACATGGTTATGATAAAAAAATAGAAAGTTATAAAGAAACTTTTGATTTATTTATTGGTGAAACAAAAATTTTTATCAGTGGAAATACACTTCAAGTGTCAAATTATAAGCCATTTGGTTGGACTCTATTTGATATTGAAGAAAAAAAGAAACGCCACGAAGAAGTTTTTCCAATTGAAAAAGAAAAAGTGTTTGCCTTGGGTAAAGAAATGGCAGAAAAACTTTAGTTTTAGAATATTGTTGCGATATGTGAAAAAAAGAACCTTGAGAATATTATTTCGGGGTTCTTTTTTTAGCTTTTGAATTAATAGAAAAAAACTAACACAACGAGTTAAGTTATATTATTCTTTTTTCTTTTGCCTCTTTTAGCCAAGTTGGAAATTCATTTAAAAGCCTTGAATAGAGTTCTGAATTTGGTACAGATTTGAAGTCATCGAGTGCAAAGAAGTTTGCATTGTCTATATATCTTCCTTCTAAGTTGTCGAGTTTTTCAAGTACACCATAAAATCTGCCTGTTATACCTACAAATTGCCAAAAAATAGGCAATTTTGAAGATTCAATCATTATTTTTTTTATTTTGCTTTCGCCATTAAATCCACCATCTGTAATAAAAATGACATATACAGGTAAATTGCTATGTTCATATTCTGCAATGATTTCACTCATCATTGCAGGCTCATTGTTTCTGCCACCTACAGAGTGCATTAATTCCTTCCAATTTTCAGGAACAGCAGATTCATAGTTTCTCATATTTACTGCGGGTCTTCGAGCTGTACTGCTTCCATAATACCAAAAATCTACTTGTCCATCATCATCAAATTGAACAGCTATTGGTAAAATTTTATTTACTATTTCTTGAACAGTGCCATTTGAATAATTTTTCGACATCGATCCTGAAATATCCATAACAAGTGCTACACGAGCTATAACATCCTGTAGATTTCTCTTTTTCAATTCGACAACTAAAGGTTTTACCAAAGAAATTAATTTTGGAGCGTTCTCTTGAATTTTTTTCTCGAGTGAAACTTTTATTATTGGCTCTTCTACTTTTTTGACTGATTTGTCCAAATTTTCGCCACCATAAAATTCTAAAAGTGAATCTAATCCACCATTAAATCCTTTTGCAATTACATTAAAACGCCAAATATCATTTTTTTTGTAAATTTCAAAAGAAGTTATAGCTTTTTCTTGTGAAAAATCTTTTCCATTGAATTCTGCAGTTATTTTTTCTTTATTTATTTGTTCAATGGAAAAAGTATGTGAAGATATTTCTCCCATTGTTCCTGAGCCGTCAATACTTCCAGTAAATACCAATTTTTGAATATTATTTGGCAGCGAGTTTAATTTTATAGCAAATTCTGCACTTGATGCAATTTTATTATACTGAATTTCTCCATTTGGTGATTTTGTTTGGTTGTAAAATATCATATATCTATCATCAGAGAGTTTATTTTCAGAATTGACTCCAAAACATACAAAATCATAAGTTGCAGAACCTGCAATTTGCAATTTTACTTTTATTTCTTGATTGAGATCAAATAAATTTTCAAGACTGCTTCTCATTCCTCGTGTAAGTTCCATTTTTTTCCCTTTCTACATAGTGTTTTATCTGTTATTTTATTTAATTTTTTTCTAAATACAAAAAATTTCCTTTTATTATTTTATTTTTGAGAAGATTAGTTTCACAAATAAAATAGGGCAAATCTTTATTAGATTCGCCCTACAAGATTGATTCTACAATAAAATACTAATTACCAGAATTGTTATTATTGTTATTATTGTCTTGACCGCTTCCGCTCATATCACCCATACTGCCCATATCCATACTGAATATATTTACATGAACTCCACTTGCAACTATAGCACCTTTTGCTTTACTTGTTTTATTTTTGGTAATCTTTATGCTTCCACTATTTTTGCATTTACTTATTGTTATATCACTACCACCAAACATTGAAGTCATTGAACTCATATCCATTGAATCCATTGACATTGTGCTAAGAGTAAAACATCCACCTACATATATTTTTTCTATATTATTGTTATATATACAGATATTTGCTTTATTTACACAATTTGTGTACTCATAAGAAGGTTCTTCTTCCTCAGATTCTTCTGTATTATTGTTTTCATTATTATCGTTTTCGTTATTATTGTTGTTGGTGTTAGTGCCAAAAGAAGGGGTTGAGCTTGAATTTTCGGATTCTGTTTTAATATCGGTCGAAATTCCAGATACAATTATTGATTTTACATTTTTAACATTTTTAACAATAATTTTTGAGTTATTAGTGCAGTTTTCAATTATTGTATTGATTATACTTGAAGATAATGCACTTATATTTAATTTATCTACTCCTGAAATTCCATCAATTAATACGATAGAATTTTCTCCAAGTATTATATTTTTAAGAGTTGCAGAATAAGTTCCTGTAAATAGTGCTATATTTGGTTCATTAGAATTTATAATGTGGATTCCGTCTATTATTAAATTGTTTCCATCATAAGTTCCTTTAAAATAAGTTTTATGTGAATCTTCTTCATTATTTTGAGAACCACCTATTCCTGGCATTTGTGAAGAACTACTTTGTGCTACAACTCCAATAGCTGGAACTCCGTGTCCTTCATTATAAAATGGAGCCCAAGGATTTATTTTTTCAACAGTAATATCTTTGTCATCTTCAGTTCTATCGATCTTGAATCCAGTTAAATTACTCAAATCAATATTTTCAGTCTGTTTGAAATGTTTGTCATAATTTATATAATTACCCTCATCATCTTGGGCATTTATACTTGCAAAATGTCTGGGTTGAGAGATGATATATGGATTGTCTTCTGTTCCATTACCACCACCAAAACCATCTACATCTTTGCTACTTTGAAAATCAATAGAAAAACTATCATTTTCAGCTTCTACACCATCATAACTTGACCAATAATCTAAAATATTCTTTTTATTGTCATAAGTTATAATTGCAACTATTTTTATATTTTGAGCATTTATGTCATCAGGTACAGGTACATCAAATGTGTTTTTTTCTTTTGGTTCAACATTATTTACTAATTGATCATTTTCTTGTTTTATTGATTTTGAAAGTTTGCCTTTATCTGTTGTTTGTCTATAGTAAAAATCTGCACTTGCTATTTTGTCTTGCTCTAAACTATCATTGATTTTTACAGTGATTGTATTTTTGGCATTATCTAATTGATAAAATAAAAAATAATTTGGAACTTCTGATTTACTACCACAGGCAGATGTTATAATCATTATGGCAAACATCACTATAGACATCTGAAAAAATTTTTTAAAATTATTCATAAAAAATATCCTCGATTTTATTTATTTTGTTTCTTCTTTTTCTTTTGTTATATCGTAAGTTTCGACTTTATATTGTGAAGCATTGCCATTTGTTGTAAATTTTCCTTCGTTTTTACAATCTTTTATTTCTTCACAGTCATTAACTATTCCAGATATTTCTATTAATAACTCTGTTTCTTCTAATTCATAAGTGTTATTGTTTACACTTAGATTTCCAGTATTAGTGCATTTGTCTACTGTACCGACAAGTTGCATGTTCAATGATGACATATCAGGCATTTCTGGTTTTGAATCAGAAGGATTATCTGATTGGTTATCTTCTTTTGTAAGGCTTGATGTCGTTGGGTTGTCATTGTTGTTATTGTTACCTTCTGGCATATTGCCCATATCGCCCATGTCACCCATTCCACCTAATATATCTGCACCATTTATGACACCACAAACTGTGATAGATTCATAATTGCTGTTGTTTTCTACTACTATTTCACCTTCGTTTGTTGTTTCGCTTATATTTTTTATTCCACAGCTTGTAGTCATCACTGTAATTGTTAATAAAAACATAAACAAAAATATTTTTGTGTATTTACGCAAATTTATCACTTCCTTTTTGTTGTTTTTTGATAATATTGTAATTATACTACTTTATTTTAAATTTTCAAGTGTTTTTTTATAAAAAAACACTCTTTTTTTATATTGTCAATAATATGAGCATATAAAAAAGGGTATTTGTGAAAAAAATCAATATTTTTTCACAAATACCCTTTCAGTAAATTTATTCTATAATTATTCTATTACTAACTATTACTAAGGGATGTAAATAATAGGATTTTAAGAAAACGGACGGGAATTCTCGGTTACTTGTATCCGAGATGAAAGTCCGTTATTTTTTTTGAAAAAAAACAAAAAAATATTGACATGAACT
>CADAWZ010000110.1 GCA_902791745.1 uncultured bacterium | reverse complement strand
ATATTACTGTGATAACATTTTATATTGGAATAAACCTGTTGGTATAACTGCATATAAAGAAGAAAAAGATATTGTAGATTACATGTTTATTGATTCTCTCGCAGGATATAAATTAAAAGACCAATTGACAAATGGAACTGTTGTAGATGTTGGAACAGGTGGAGGTTTTCCAGCTCTTCCACTTAAAATAACTATTCCTAATATAAATATATCACTTCTTGATTCATCACAAAAAAAATGTGATTTCCTCGACAATATTATTCGTATGTTAAAATTACAAGAATGTCAAACAATAAATCGCAGAACGACAGCATTAAAAGACAAAAAATTTGATATTGCAATAAGTCGAGCTTTTAAAAATTTTGATGAGCTTATAACTAATATTTTTCCAATGAGCTTTTAAAAATTTTGATGAGCTTATAACTAATATTTTTCCAATATTAAAAGAAAATGGAATTATTTTTGCTTGGAAGGGACCTTCTTGGAAAGAAGAACTAAAAAAAGCAGAAAAAATAATGAAAAAATACGATGCATCAATTATTAATAGTTATGAATATTCAATTCCAAATACTGATGTAACTTCAAGATTTATAGTAAAAATAAAAAAGCACTAATATTTCTATTAGCACTTTAAACTTAGTTGCGGGAGTAGGATTTGAACCTACGACCTCCGGGTTATGAGCCCGACGAGCTTCCTAACTGCTCCACCCCGCGATATATTTTATCTGTTCCTTTGAACAATTATATATTATAGCAAAAATAAATAAAATGTCAATACCTTTTTTATTTTTTTTACAAAAATATTTTTATTAACAGGGCAATTAAATAATTGGATTTTATTTTCTACTATGCCAATTATTTAACTTCCTAATTAATATCTTGCTATATTTATTTTTTTATAGTATTATAAAGAATAACTTTCTTCAAGGGAGCATTAGAAAAATTGGAAGAAAAAAACAAAGAAACAGCAATTTATAGAGAATTAGGGATAAGAGCTCTACTTCCGTTCCTTGTATTTGTAGTATTTTATTTTGGATTTGCAATAGCAACAAGAGATTTCTCAAAAGTGCCAATGACTGTTGCATTCTTAATATCATCTGCAACAGCTTTAGCTTTAAATACAAGAGAAAAAATAGGTACAAAATTAGAAGTATTTGCCCAAGGTATGGGAAACAAAGACATAATGATCATGTGTCTTATCTTCATATTAGCAGGTGCATTTACTGCTACTTCAAAAGCAGTTGGTGGAATAGATTCAGCAGTAAAAATAGCATGTCATATAATACCACCCAATTTAACAACATCTGGACTTTTTGTAACATCAGCATTAATATCTCTTGCAGTAGGAACATCTTGTGGAACTATAGCAGCTATTGTACCAATAGCTGTTGCACTATCTCAAACACTGGGATTAAATCCAGCTGTATTAGTAGGAGCCACAGTTGGAGGTGCAATGTTTGGAGATAATCTCTCATTGATATCAGATACAACTATTGCTTCAACAAGAAGTCAAAATGTCGAAATGAAAGATAAAATGATATGTAATTTTAAAATAGTTGCAATTCCAGCTATATTATGTGCATTACTATATATGTTACCAATATTTTCAAATGCTACAGGAAATGCAAATTTAGAAAGTATAGGAATAGATAACATTGTCAAAGTTCTTCCATATATTTTATTGTTGATATTTGGAATACTTGGAGTAAATGTAATGTTCTTATTACTTGCTGGAACAGCTTTTAACATAGTTACTGGAGTTTGTTATGGAATATTTGATGTTTTTACAGGATTTATATACATAGGCGATGGAACAGTTGAAATGGCAACAACTTTAATAGTTGCAATGTTAGCTGGTGGACTTTTAATTCTTGTAAAAAGTCATGGTGGAATCAAATATATAATAACAGAAACAGGAAAAAAAATTAAAGATAAAAGAAGTTGTGAAATAGGTATCTGTTTTTTAGTAGGCATGACAAATTTATTTACAGCTAATAACACTGTTGCAATTATAACATCTGGCGGAATTGCTAAAGAACTTTCTGAAGAATATGGGGTATCGCCACAGCGAACCGCAAGTTTACTTGATATAACTTCTTGTTGTGTTCAAGGAATAATTCCCTATGGGGCTCAAATACTAATAGCAACAAGCCTTGCCTCTTCTGTTGCAGTAAGTTCATTTAGTATAATGCAATATATGTTCTATCCAATTTTAATGATATTTGGTCTTGCCATTTCTATATTTTTCACAGCAAGTGAAAAATAATATAAAAAAAGGCTCTCAAATAATATAGAGAGCCTTTTTTATATTACAAAAGTACTAAAAATTATTTACCATTAATGGCAGCATCCCAACCCATAAAGACTTTATCTTGTGTTGCTGCTTGTGCCTGTAATGTTGATTCAATCATATCATATATAGCATTCTGAGTATCAAGAATCAATTTCATCATTTGAGCGAAATGTTTTTCTCTTGCGGCCATTATTTCCATCCAAATAGCCTCAGCCTGCTGCTGTTGTTCTTCCATTTCTTTAAGTTTCTTTAAATATTCAAGTGGATCTTCTTGTTGAGTTTGCTGTGTTTCAGTTGAAGCATTTGCATTTCCTGCTTCACTTGTCTCACCATCATCAACTATTTCAGCATCAACAACTGGAATAACATCTGTACATGAATCACCAACAGGAACAATAGCTGTGCCAGGTCCATTATTAACAGGAACAAGGTCTGTACCAGGTCCACCACCAACTGGAACGAGAGCTGTTGAACCAGAACCACCATTTCCAGAACCACCATCAGCAGGAACAAGAGCTGTTGATGTCTCACTTGATGTTTCACCACTTAATAAATTAGAACCTATAGCTCCTTCATTAAAATCCAGTTCACCAGCAGTTGGTGCAGATGAAGAAGATAAATCTACTGTAACTGTACCAGATGAATTCTCTTTAGAACTCTGGGTCTGACCTGCATTTTGTGTTTTATCAGAGCCTTGAGTTGTTTCTGTTTGAGAAGATGAATTTGCTTTTCCACTTTCTTTTGTATCTTTAGACTCTTTTGATTCTTCTGCTTGACTACTAAAAGAAATAGAAACAGAATCAGATGATGCTTGTTGAGTTTCTTCATTTTCAGATTTTATACCATTAGTTTTTTGCATACCGACATGTTGTGCATTTCTGACAAAATCAGCATGTGATACTCCACCAGTTATTCCCATCATACCTGTATTTATAGTCATATTCTTTAATCCTCAACTATTTTTTATTTTTAAAATTGCAAAAATACAATAAATATCTTAATTTGAAATATATTATATAACAAAAAAAAATTAAAGTAAATGATAATTTTGTAAATATTTAGTAACAAAAATGTAATATTATAAAATTATTTCAAAGATAAAATGGCTTTTGCCATTTTTTTAGCTCCTCCAGGAAGCCCCAATCTATTTTTTCCCTCTTCTGCCATTTTTTTATATAATTCTGAATCATTCAATATTTTAAAAACCATGTCAGATATTTCAGAAGGATTCTTTTTTACAACACTGACTGCTTCACCTAAAAGACATTTCTGTCTTTTTCTATACCAGCCCATTTTATCATCTGAAAAAGAATCAAAAGCAACAACAGGCTTACCAAGACCTGTAGCCTGCTCATTTGCTGTTCCAGCCTGTCCTATGACCAATTTACAAGTTCTCAAAAGGTCTGCCATTCCCCTATTGTAAAACTTGACAATAACCTTATTTTTTTTGTTTGACATCTTTCCAACACAAAAATCATCTTTTTCTTCTTCAAATTGCCAATCATCAGAACAAACTTTTACAAGTTCATGTAAATCTATTGATTTTGGAACAACTGCAACAAATGATGAATTTTCTATTTTATCAGCTATAATTGAGATAGCATCTGCAATTACTGGCATGTCAAGAAATGCAGATTTTCTACTACCTGGTAAAACAGCAAATAAATTTTCCTTATTTACTTTAAAATCAATTCCTTCAGGTTCTAAGCAATCCATCATTGCATTTCCAACATAAACAGCATTTGATACACCATTTTTTTTCAAATGTTCTGCAGTTGGATTATCTCTCACAAAAACCTTTTTAAAAAAGTTTTTCATGATAAATTCTTCAAATTTATTGTGAGGAGAAACATAATTTGACTTAGCCGTTGCAATCATCACCCTTGATTTTTTTGCAAAAAGAGATAACAATATAGCTGGATATATATCACCTATTGAAACAGAAGCAAAAGAAAGTTTTGAGTATTTTTTTATTATTCCAATCTGTGCAAATGTCAATTTTATGAGACCACTTGATAAATCTTTTTTAAGATTTCCAAAATTGCCAGGTATTACACCTCCAGAAGGCATGGCTGTACGAGGACCCAAAATTTCGCAATCTTCAGTTTCATAAGAAGCACCATTTCCTACAATGGGAAGTGCATAAACATGAACATCTGGAGCCTGTGATTTTATTTCACGTAAAATACTCAAAGCAATAGAATCTTCACCATATCCATTGCTTACAAATAAAACCGCTTTATCTTTTTCAACAGCCAATTTTTTCTCCTCTTAAGTAATCGTTGTGATAGTTAATTACTATTTTAAAATAAACCAAAATAGCCTCTATTTAAAAGCTATGTCATTGCGAGGGAGCTGTGCGACCGTGGCAATCTCAATCACTTAATTTAAATGTAGTAATTTATTAAATAGATCACGCTGAAAATTTAAAAATAATCGATCGACTTAATTTTCAAACAAATAATAATATTTACAGGCTTAGATTGCCACGGCTAAAGCCTCGCAATGACAAAGGGAAAGTATATAGGTATATATTGGATAGTTTACAACAACTTTTTATTTACTTATTTTTTAAAATTAACTATAGATATATTAAAAATGTTTTGCCAATTAAGTAAAGTTTTGAGGTGCAATGCGGGCAAATTAACTCCTTGTGTACAAGTAGAAAAAATGCTGGAACTGCATCACTTTTTCTCGTAGTCTTATTACTTTAACAGAAATCAATTTTTGTTATTAATTTTGCAGTTAAATAATTAAAAAAATACAATACAATGTTAATATTTTTTATTTTGTAGCTGTAAAGCAATGAACTGAATCAGTTTTTTCTTAGTAGATACAAAAATTTTAAAAAAACTGTCTGAAGTGAATGCCTTATTGCTAAAAAAAAATAGTATTTTTGAAAATTATTATGAACTTAAAAATTGATTTCCATTACTCCCTCTTTATACCCCCAAAAGTTGTGATGGCAGAAATAAACCAATTATTTAATCACCGAGTTAATATTTTCTCTTTTTGCCTATTTTTTCCCCCTAATGAATATGTAACAATAAAGTTTACCCACCGCCTACACTTTCAATTTTTTAAGATATGCTTTTTGTTTATCTGTAATTCTATTGCTTTCAATAGCCTTCTGAATCGTCTTGTTATGTGTCCAACTATCCAAGCATTTATTCTCTATAAAAGGAAGCACCAAATTATATTGTTTTGCAAGTGCAGTAGCAAAATACCAAGCAATCATCATATTGACATAATATTCATTTGATTTAATTTTTGTAATTCTCTCTGGATAAGCAATATCAAAATCTTCATTTAAGAAATGTTCCATTAACATTCCTATAGCAAATCTGACAACATATGTTTTATCAGAAGATAGCCATTCTTTTATATATTTAAGCAGTTCGGAATGATGTTTTTTAAATATCTTGGGAGACATTTGATCACAAGTAGCCCAATTATCGACACACGGAAGGAAACGACAAACCTCTTTGATACAAAAATCAAAATCCTTTATCTCAGAGACAATAAAAGCATGAAGCTGATTTTCATCAAAATATTGATGTGGAAGTACATTTAAAAAATCTTTTATATCTTCTCTCTTTGATAATTCTTTTGCATATTTTCTCAGTTCTGGTGTCCTTACACCAATGACATTATCAACAGCTACTGTTGGAATTAATTTTGATTGAAAATCACGATATTTTTTATCTTGTAATGTAAAAAGTTTATTTCTAATTTCATCTGTAATCATTATTTTAATATTTATGTTCTCTCCCTCAAAAAATAAGTAAATAAAAAGTTGCTATAAACTATCCAATATAGCCTATCTACTGCCATTTTGTCATTGCGAGGCGAAGCCGTGGCAATCTAAACCAATTAATTTTAATTTAGTAGTTTATAAAACAGACTGAGTAGATCATTCCAAATATAGGCGATCGAGTTAATTTTTAAGTAAATAATAATTTACAGGCTTAGATTGCCGTGGTCGCACAGCTCCCTCGCAATGATATCTGGGCTAAACAGGGCCTGTTTGGGTAGATTTTAAAATATTTATTAATTAGCATAAGGCAAATTATCCAATTCAACAAACTTTTTGGTTGTAAGATAGTGAACGACATCACTTTTTCTCGTAGTAGAGACTAAAAAGAAAACTCTAAATTACGACATTATCTATTTTAAATAAAATTAGAAAAATATAACGAGAAAAATGTTAAAGTGAACATCTTTCAACCAAAAAGTAAAACTTGCAATTTCGTCATAAGTAAAAAGAAAGAATAACAACTAATACAAAACAATATAAATTTTGTTTTGTGCAGAAAAATCGAACGACATCACGAAGCATATTTACTCCTAAATAAAATTTAGGAGGTAAAAAATGGTGAGTGTTTAAAGTGAGATTTTTTAAACAAAATAA
>CADAWZ010000109.1 GCA_902791745.1 uncultured bacterium | reverse complement strand
CTGACAAGAAATTTGAAAAAAAGTATAAAAAATATGATTTTTTACCTTCTTTAACTAAAAAAAGAGCTGATATAATAAGGAAAGATATAAATTACAATGTAATATCTTGTGAGGGAACTAAATTATTTGCTGTTTTTTTTAGTATGAGAGGTCTTACATCTGATATTCTTATAAGAAATGCAATATATAAACAAATTGATAGAAAAAAAATAGCAGAAAAATATTTTGATGAAAAAGTAGATATTGCTGAGAGTTTTTTTAATAAAAAAAGACAAGATTTTGTATCGCTTTTTAATAATGAATATTCTTATGACGATTCCATTATATCTATAGTAGATGCTGGAATGTTAATCAAAGATGGTAAAGTAATTTTAAATGATGAGCAAGTAAAATTAAACATAGCTACTACAAATGATTCAATTCAGCTTGCAAGATTAATAAAAGAAGAATTAAATAAGAAAGGATTTAATACATCATTAAAGACATATAAATCTTTATCTTATTATGATATTTTGGAATTAAACGAGACACCAGATTTATTTGTAATATCTGTTGAATCAGATTTATTTACCGAACCTGGTTCTATATTTTATTGTGGCATAGGCAATGTATATTCTAAAATGCCTTATTCTAACATATGTCTTTCAAATTGGAAAGATGAATTAAATACAATACTTTGTCTTGAATATATGAGAACTGCTGATATTTCTGAAAGAAATATTATATCTGAAGAACATCAAAGACTTGTTTTTGAAAATCTTCCAGCAATTCCATTATTTTTTGATTTAAAATATTGTGCATATAAAAAAAGAATAAGTGGAATAAAACCTCGAGGTTTTGGTTCTGATATGTGGAATACTGAAACTTGGAAAGTTAATAACTGATGTCAACACTTTTAGAAGTAAATAATTTATGTATATCTGCAAAAACAGATGATAAAATATTAAATATTGTATCTGATGTCTCTTTTTTATTGAAAAAAGGAGAATTGTTTGCAATAGTTGGTGAATCTGGAAGTGGAAAAAGTATAACAGTTCTTTCATTAATGGGATTGCTTCCTAAAAATTTTTATATTTCTTCTGGTTCCGTTGATTTTAATGATGAAGATTTAATAAATATTCCTGTACCACTTTTGACAATAGGATTTCAAGTATCTGAAAATTTGATAACACATGGAAAAATGAAAAAGAAAGATGCACTTGAAGAAAGTGTTAAACTTCTTGAACAAGTTGGAATATCAAATAGTAGAGAAAGACTTTCTTCATATCCACATCAATTGAGTGGAGGTATGAGACAAAGAGTCATGATAGCCTCAGCTATATCAATGAAGCCTGAACTTTTAATAGCAGATGAACCTACAACTGCACTTGATGTTACAGTTCAAGCCTCTATAATGCGTTTGATTAAAAAATTATGCCAAGAAAATAATTCTTCTTTGATTTTAATATCCCATAACCTTTCACTTGTAAAAAATACTTGTTCTTCTGTTGCTGTTATGTATAGTGGTTCAATACAGGAATTAGGACTTTGTGAAACTGTTTTTACTAAGCCAATACATCCATATACAAAAATGCTTATATCCTGTCTTCCTAAAATGAATTCATCTGAAAAATTAATATCAATAGCTGGAACTCCCCCTACTCCAATAGAACGTCCAAAAGGATGTTCTTTTAATCCAAGATGTCCAAAAGCTACAGATATTTGTAGAAAAGAAATACCAACATTAAAAGAAATAGAAAAGGGACATTTTGTTAGATGTTTCAATTTGGAGGCAAAAAATGATTGATCCTTTAATTGAAACAGTAGATTTAAAAAAATACTATTCTGTTTCTTCAGGCAATTTTTTTGATAGAAAGAAAAAAATAATAAAAGCAGTTGATGGAATATCAATAAAAATTGGAAAAAAAGAAACATTGGGAATACTTGGTGAGTCTGGCTGTGGAAAAACAACACTGGGAAGATTGATTTTAAATATTATAAAACCAACTTCAGGAAAAATTTTTTATAATGGAAAAAAAATAAATAAAATAAATCCTGAAATGCAGATAATATTTCAAGATCCTTACTCTTCTTTAGACCCTTCAATGACAATAGAAGAATCATTACATGAGCCAATGATTGTAAATGGTATTGATAGAATAGAAAGAGAAAAAAGGATTAGTAATCTAATTGACAATATAGGGCTATCAAAAAAAATTTTGAGTAGGTATCCACATCAATTTAGTGGAGGACAGAGACAAAGAATAGTAATAGCAAGAGCATTGACTTTAAACCCATCATTTGTCGTTGCAGATGAACCTGTATCAGCTCTTGATGTTTCGATTCAAGCTCAAATTTTAAATCTGTTAAAAGACTTAAGAGAATTATATTCTCTATCATATCTATTTATTTCTCATGATCTTTCAGTAGTTAAATATATAAGTAACAGAATAGCTGTTATGTATAAAGGACAAATAGTCGAAGAAGGAAATTCAGATAATGTATGTGAACGACCAATTCATCCTTATACAAAACTTTTGATAAGTTCTCTGCCAGAATATTATTCACAAAATGAAGATTTAAAAGAAATAGAAAGAGAACAAAAAGGAAGTTGTGTCTTTTATCATCGTTGCCCTTTTGCAGATCAGCAATGTGCTGATGAAGAACATCTTGATTTTAAATTATTTGATAACAATCACAAAGTAAAATGTGTAAAAACTAATTCTGTTAACACTAAGTGAAATGAAATTTTCACTTTTCGTTCTTATTATAATCAACCTACCTTCACATACTATTTACCGAAAAGCACCGTAATGCTCCTAAAATTAGGTCTCACTTCATCATTTATTTGGAGTATGTCAAAAAAAATATTTCACTGTCCAACTTTTCCAATTTTAGATAAATTTGCTTTCTTAAATTTCACGGATGATTTATCAGACCAAAAAGCAATAAAGGAGAATTTAACAAAAAAGAAAATATATATATCTTACATTGTTTTTTATATTTTTAAGGAGAAAATAAAGATGGCTACAACAGGATTTTTGCTTTTGTGTGATTACGCTGCAAGAGCAATAGGCGGAAAATTAAATATAATGGGAATCTACGAGAGAATAATGGTAAATGAATTACCTGTTAGAATCCCACATGCTTATATAGTTGTAAGAATACTCATCGATCCAAGTGAAGCAGGACAAAAACATGAGTTTAAACTCGATATGGTAAATGACGAAGATAAAGAAATGATGAAACTCGAAGGTTTCTTTGATGTTCCGCCACTACCACCAGGATTTGATGCAGAAGAACTCAGACACGATGAGATATTCCCACTTTATGGACCTGTATTTGAAGAAGAGGGTCAATATTTACTCAGAATGTGGTTAGATGGAGAACTCGATACTACAGAACCTCTTTATATAAATATGATAAAAAGAAGTGCAGATCAAAAGAAATCTTCAAATAAAAAAGAAAAAGAAGATAAAGAATAATTTTTTTTCAATAACATAAGGCAAAATCAAAAATATTGAAATTGGAGTGTAAACCATGACTTGCGAAAAAAATAATTTTGGACTTTGTGAGATTTGTTTAGGAATAAATTCAATAGATTCCTATAAATGTGTTATGGAAAATATTGCAAAAAAAATTGTCGAAGAACTCGATTTCATAGATGCCTCAATGATAAGAATGTCCGACAGAACCTGTAAAAAACTTGAAATAGCTTCTTATTGTGGTTTAAGTGATAATTATATACATAAAGGCGATATACTCCTTAGTGAAAGTGAAGTTGGGAGAAGAGTTTTTATTAATGGAGAAACTGTTGTTTTAAATTTAAGTGATGAAAATGACAGAAAGAGCGTTCAGTATTTTGATTTTGTTGAAAAAGAAAAAATCACTTCAATTATTACTGCCCCAATGAAGACAACTACATATTGTATGGGTATTTTAAGAGGATATTCAAGAACATTAAATTCTTTCACTCCTGAACAGATCGAACTATTTTCTAAATATGCTTCTCAAGCTGCTATAGCAGTTGAAACATTTAGATCAATGAAACGTATGAAGACTTTAGTTGAATTTTCACAAAAAGTAAATTCTTCATTAAATCTTCAAGAAATATTAGATACTGCTGTCCAATATGCTGCAGAAGGACTTAATTTAAAAGGTGCTTCAATCAGAATATATGAAAATAGAACAGGTCAAATGGAATTGATGGCTTCATATGGTCTTAGCGAGATGTTTTTAAGTACAGGGCTTCATAATCTAACTTATATGCCTATAGACCAAGAGATTATGCAAGGTAATCCACTATATATACAAGATGTAGGAAAAGATGAAAGATTCAAACATCAAGATATGGCTGAAAAAGAAAAAGTCGTATCATTATATGGTCTGCCTTTAGCTTCATCTGAAAGAGTATTTGGAGTTTTGAGAGTTTATTCAACTTCAACTTATGTTTTCTCAGAAGATGAAATAAATTATCTAAAAGTTTTGGCTAATCAAACATCTATAGCTATACAAAATGCACATCAAATAGAAAGACTTCACAGGCTTTCACTTGTTACAAATGCAATGAATAAAAGTCTTAGTAAAGATGAAGTTTTTAAACAAATTGTTTCAGGATTATATGAAGCAACAGCTTCTGTTGGAAGTGCATTATTTATATGGCAACAGTCTTTTTCTCGTTTTACATTAAAGGCATTTTATGGTAATGTTTCAGAAGAATCTCTGCAAGCATTACAGCAAAAATATGATGATGATTCTGAACATGAACTTTATGATAAAAATATAACCATAAGTGATATATCAGTAAACGAATTGAAGCAATTAGGAATTAAATCTTCAATAAGAATTCCAATCATTTTGAAAGACCATGTAATTGGATTGATTCTCTGTTTTACATCTGAAAGACATGACAATCATATTTCTGAAAGTGAAAATGAATTTTTTAAAGCATTGTCAAATGCTGCCGCTACAGCTATAAGCAACATGAAGCAATATGAGAAAGTTAACAAAAAATACATGGATATGGTTGACGATGTTTTCGTTTGGTATGATGGCTATTCAAGAGGACTTGAATAATAAAAATTAGTAAAAAAAAACACTTCCAATTTTGGAAGTGTTTTTTTTTACTAATTTTTAATTAACTCAAGTTTTACACTTACTCTTGTTTTTACAATTAAATCACTTTTGGGAACTTCAACTGTTGTATTTGTTTCAACTTCTGATTTTACCAATCTTCCCTTTAAGTGATCAAATAATGTTGAGCCTGTTGCAGATATTTTTTGATTTACCCCTTCTTGAATCTCAGAAACTGTTTCGGGACAACTTACTTTTATTTCAGCAACATCCATGCCCTTATATTTTAATATATCCCAAAGAATATATCTATAATTCAATTCTAAAGGCTCTTTTTTTCCTTGAATATTTATTTTACTTACAGATGTCCATCTGTCTTTTTTTTGTTTTAAACCCTCTGGAAAAGAAGGTTGAGAAAAATCAACAGGAACGCTCGTGTACACTATTTCACCATTTTTTTTCATTTTCATTGTTATTTTTTGTCCAATATTTGGAAGAGGAACTGATTTTTCTCCACTTATAACAACACCAGATTTTATGGTAATATCTACAGTAGCAATTCCTGTAGAATCTACATCTTTTGTTTCTTGTGTCATAACAAATTGAATTTTACTAATATTTTCTTTTGTTTGACCTTTTTCAATTATTGATTGTTGATTTTCTATCATATTACCATAAGTAAGTAAATCACCTTTTTTAGGTTTATATTCGAGATAAATAGAATCCATTTCAACACCTCGTGAAAATCTTTTATAGTCTTTAATATTCAAGTTTAAAAATATATTTCCTGTGTAATATATTTTTTGAAATAATAAATATTTTTGCTAAACAGTATCGTTTTGTTAAAATAAAAACCTCCTATTTTATTATAAAATAGAAGGTTTTTGTTTTGATATTTTTCAATAGAAAGAATTAATTAAAATACATCAGGTTTTCTGAATCTCTTTACAAATAGACCTCTACCTGGTGAAGCTGTAAATGTACCATTGTCATAGATAACTTCGCCTCTTGAAATTGTATATTTTACTGGACCATAAGTTTTCTTTCCTTCAAATGGTGTATAACCAGCTTTCATGTGGAGTTTTTCAGCAGACATTGTGTATTCTTCGTTTGGATCGATGATTGTTATATCTGCATCTGAACCTATCGACAAAGAACCTTTTTGAGGATATAGACCAAATATTCTTGCAGGATTTGAAGAAAGAACAGAAACCATCTTTTCAAGTGAAATTCTTCCTTTTCTTACGCCTCTTGTATAAATCATAGGAAGAAGTGTCTCACAACCTGGAAGACCTCTTGGAATCTTTGTAAAATCATCTTTGAATCTTTCTTTTTGTTCAACAGTGAAAGAACAGTGGTCAGTTGCTATCGTTTGAATAGAACCAATTTCAATACCTCTCCACAAAACCTCACTATCTGATTTAAATCTCAATGGAGGACAGGAAGGATATAGCCAACCCTTTTCACCTAAATACATAGTTTCATCTAAAAGTAAATAATGTGGGCATGTTTCAGCTGTAACAGCAACACCTTTTCCTCTGTATTCAGATACAAGTCTTGCACCTTCACCTGTTGTCAAATGGAAAATATGAAGAGGACTTCTCTCCATTTCTGCCAAATATAGAACTCTCTTTAAAGCCTCAACTTCAGCATAATGTGGTCTTGATTTTCCATGGAATTTATAGGTGCCTCTGCCTTCTTCGATAAGCTGTTCTGTGCATTTGTCAATAATAGATTGATTTTCAGCATGAACTCCCATAACACCGCCATTATCTCTTGTTATTTCAAGAACTGTCATAAGATCTGCTTCACTTGCCATCCAACCTTCTTTTGAATATGCCATAAAAACTTTAAATGAAGGAATTCCCATTCTTATTATCTCTGGAATTGCTTCAAAAGATGTTTTGACAAAATCAGTTATTCCCATATGAAGAGAATAGTCAACATATACTTTTGGATCAGCAGCCTTTCTTCTTGCTTCAAGGTCTTCAAAAAGAGAATGTCCTTTTTCCTGTGTCACAAAATCAATAAAAGTTGTAACACCTCCAGCACAACATGCTTTTGAACCACTTTCAAAATCATCTGCAGTAGATGAATCCATTATTGGAAGCTCAAAATGTGTGTGTGCGTCAATTATTCCTGGCATTGCAATAAGTCCAGAAGCATCAATTTCTTCTTTTCCCTGTAGAGTTCCATATTGAGACAGAGATGCGACTTTACCGTCTTTTACTCCTATATCTCCAACAAAAACTCCTGATTCCAATGCAATTTTGGCATTCTTTACTACAAGATCCATAAGATACCCCCACATTTTTTTATTTTATTTTAATGGTAAGTCAAAAACAGTATTTTCCCTGTTTTTTAATTGTTTTTTTAATTTGAACATCTCATCTCTAAATGCAGCTGCTTTTTCAAACTCAAATTTTTCAGCAGATTTTTTCATTTCTTTTTCCAAAGACGAAATCTTT
>CADAWZ010000108.1 GCA_902791745.1 uncultured bacterium | reverse complement strand
CTATTGTAGGTACGGCACATGTTCTATTTTGACCTACTGTGTCTAATAACTACTTTAAATGCCTACTATTGTAGGTCCAAATAAATTTTTCACTTCTATATTTTTCTGTCTAATAACTACTTTAAATGCCTACTATTGTAGGTGCAGAACATGTATTTAGCGAAAAAGGAAAAGTCTAATAACTACTTTAAATGCCTACTATTGTAGGTCCTATAGATTTCAAATTCTCCTCTCTTTATGTCTAATAACTACTTTAAATGCCTACTATTGTAGGTATAAATTGTAAAATCCTATAGTATTGAGTCTAATAACTACTTTAAATGCCTACTATTGTAGGTAGTTCGCCACTATCCATACTTGATATGAGTCTAATAACTACTTTAAATGCCTACTATTGTAGGTATTGATACTTTGATAATATCTAGTTTTTAGGTCTAATAACTACTTTAAATGCCTACTATTGTAGGTCCCTAGAGGCATTAAGAGATATGCATCTCGTCTAATAACTACTTTAAATGCCTACTATTGTAGCGTTTCAACCCCCTAACCCCCATTCTTGGTGGTGATATTCGGGGCCAGCCAGCCCCTGTGATTGTCGGCTCAACCACCCTAACCCTCCTTTAGAAGGAGGGAACTAATAGCTTGCAAATATTTCAATCCCAACTCTTGAAGGTGTTATTCTGTCTTTGTTGGGATTGTTTTATTTGACTAAAGGAAAATTTCTGTAAATTTAAAAATGAGCATTTAGTTTTCTGTATAATACAGCGAACTGAATAGAGCAAAGCGGAGTTGAAGTTAGCGTATTATACAGAAAACTATTTAGAAAAATACAGAAAAAATTTTACACACTCGACTAAATGAAGAATTATTTTTTTTTAGTTGAAAGTGTTAGATAAATAAAAAAGGGGCTGTGAAAAAAGTTTTTTTATATGATGTTTGTAAATTAACTCGTTGTGTTAGCTAATAAAAAAATTCTTGATATTGCCACGGTCTCATAGCTTCTTCCAATTTTTTAAAAAGATAACAGAGGGGAGAGGTAATGAAACTAAATATTGCAGGGTATATTGTTTTTATTTTTATAGGATTATTTATTTTATCTATTATGAAGAAATATATAAAGTTTTTTGAAGGTGATAATGTATTTTTGTTGAGTAAAAAAGAGGCAGAAAAATATTTTGCTAACACTGATGCGAGGAAGTGTAAAGCTACTAAATATGCTGTGAAAAATGGTGTTTGGGTTGCTACTAATGTTTGTAGTTTGTGGTGGCTTCGTTCTCCTAATCCTGATAATAGTAATTTTATTTATTATGTTTATTATGATGGCTTTATCTGTAATCACTTTGTTTGCTTTGATGACCGTGTTGTTTGCTCCGCTTTATGGATAAATTTTTAATCTAAAAAAATAGGAAATTAGTTAAAATAAACTATAATAAACAATCTTTCTGCATTAAAAAAAAGACTGTGAAAAAAAATCACAGTCTTTGTCTTTTTATGTTTTAGTCAGATAATGAATGGAATCAATAAAATCTATGCCATTTGTGCTGACAGAGCCTTAATTTCTTCAATATCTAATTTTGTTGCTTCTGCTATTTTATCGTTAGGAATTCCCAATTTTAATAAATTTTTAGCTGTTTCTAAAAGAGCTTTAGCAATTCCGAGCTTTTCGCCTTTTTCAATTCCAATCTTTTCCCCCTCGGCACGACCCTCGGCACGACCCTCAGCACGACCCTCAGCAAGTCCATCTTTTTTAGCTTGTGCTTTTGCCTCTTTTAATTGTTTCATTACATTTTCTTTTGATTCATCTGTTAAAAGGTCAAATATATCTATATCGTACATTTTATTATCTCCTTTCTTTTTGTTCTTAAAATATTCTGCAGGCTTTCTTAATTCTTCACAGAGCATTTCATCTGCTTTTACACAGTGGAAATCGTGAATTATTCTGCCTAAATCACTTGTTGTGTCTTCACATTCGCCATTTATATAAATAATGTGTGAGCCATCATTAAAAGGCTTTACATGCCTTATATTACCTTTTTCATCTGTAAATTCTATATAACGCTGTATGTTATATAGTGCTTGTTTTTTCTTAAATATATCTTTTTCAGCAAAGAAGATAACATAATTTTCAGTCAATGCTTTGAATGGATCATTTTCTTTTAAAGAAGCAGAATCAAGAGAGCTACTATGAAATCTTGCACGCTTAGGAATAGCTCCTACAGATTGTCTTTGTATCTCAACATTAATTCTTTTTATAACTTTGCCGTCTTCTCCAATTTGTTCACAATAAAAATCAAGTTGAACTTCACGACCTCCAATATTGCTTATGACTTTTTGTACAGTAATATTTTGAACAATTAAAAAAGGATTTTTTAAAATTGTTCTCAATATAAATTGAGCAGGTTTGTAAGTTTGATTTTGAAGAAAAATTTTAAAATATTTGTCTGAAAATAAACAAGCCATTTCAAGATATTCTTGTAATCTTTCAGCATCTATAATAATATTTTTTTGTTCTTGTTTATCTGACATTATTTTCTCCTTTCTTATTATACTAAAATAATAACTAAAAATCAAGTTATTGTTTTATTCTGTAATCCTATTTTATTTTTCAAATATTACAATTTATGATTAAATTTTGTTAAAAAACACATATTTTTGTTAATTTTTTATTTAAGGATGTATTTATGAAAATTAAACAAAAAAATCCCCTACTGTGGACTTATGAAAATTTTTATCCACAGTAGGGGAGAAGTTACAAATTTTATTATTCGCCACCTGCACAGCCTGCAAGTGCCATAATTAAAAATACAACAGCAGAAGAACAAAGCAATTTATTTATTATCTGTAACATTTTTATCACCTTCCTCTTTCTTTTCGTCATTTATTGAGGGTTGATTTGGTTGAATTTCGTTTGCATTTCTATTGACAGGCTCTAACCAAGTCGTTTTTGCCCCTTTTTTCATAATTGAAAGATGTTGAAACCAACTTTTTTCACTTGCTCCATGCCAATGTTTTGTTTCAGCAGGAATTGTTATTGTATCGCCTGGCTCTATTGTTCTTATTGGTTGTCCTTCTATTTGATAATAACCTTTTCCAGATACTCCAACTAAAATTTGACAAGATTTATGATGTACATGCCAATGATTTATGCAATTTGGTTCAAATGTTACATTGGCAATATTTATATCTTCATCAGATGATAATGGAGCTAAATAACTTTTTCCTGTAAAATATTTTGCATATCCAGTGTTTTCTTGTCCTATTGGAAAAAGAGTTCCACCAGATTTTTTTATTTTTTTCATTATATCATTTTGTGTTAAAACTTTTGGTTGTTTTTTACCTTTTGCTTCTATATTTTCATTTATACTTACAATAAAAGCTAAAAGAAGTATGAAAATAGTAATTATTTTTTTCATTGTTTCATCTCCACAAATCTTTGAATGCTTGGTTGATATGCTAATCTGTAGGCTAAATTTTTATCTCCAGCTCTATTTTTCCTGATATACATTATATATTCTTTTGCCTGTTGTTGTGGATCTAATGGTTTTCCTTCTTCAAGTTGAATCCAGTTATCACATGCTTGCATCACAAGAGATTCAGTATATACAAGTTCAGAAATATTACTGTCTTTATCTCTTGTTGAAAGAGTTGCAAGTATAGGAATTTTTTTATATCTTGCAATTGTTTTTAATTGCCTTACATTTTGTTCAATTCTTGAGTGGATATCAGTTAGTTGATTTTTTGAGATGAAAGGAATCATATTTAATGAATCTATAATCAAAAGATGTACATCCATAGAATCTATAATGCTTCTTATTTTTCTGATTCCCATTGCATCATTTCCCTCTACGAAAAACATATAAGGACCATAACTATCTTTTATCTTTTTTATAGTCTCATTGAGCCTTGCCATTTCTTCATCGCTCAATGCTCCTCTTATTATTTTTCTGTAGTCTATACCACTACATCTTGCTAATAACTTGGAAATAACTGTTGATTTTGTATCTCCATAAGTTATATATAAAGCGTTTTTCTTTTCTGCAGCACAGTGTTCCATAGCTTGTGAACATAGTGTATTTTTACCACATCCCTGTATCCCTGCAACGACTGTTAAAAAGTCAGGTCTTAGACCATCTAAATCTCTATTTAGACATGCTAAACCAGTTGAAAGACCAGAACAAGGACGTCTGCTTTTTATCATTAAATTTCTTTGTTCAACAAGCTCTGATTCAAATGTCTCCATTTGATCTATAAAATCTGTTGCCTCTGCATCTATTACAGCAGTTTCTGTTTCTTGTTCTTCTGATATTCTTTCTCTTATCGCTTGGAATCCCCAAACTGCAGGTGAAAATTCTCTATATTTTGTTTTATCTGCAGTGTTGTCTTCTTCAAGTCTTCCATATCTTTCAACAATAGGTGCCTTTGGAGCAAAACATTCTTTTTTATCAGCAGGACAATATCCTGCTGCTTTGAATGCGGAACATAATGTAAATGGAGTTCCTACTGGAAGAGAATCTAATTTTTTATCAATGAATGCTTTGTCATATCCCTTGGTCTTAGAAATGAGTTTGTGGAGATAATCTGTTCGTCTCCAAGTTACAAATAGTGGACCTAACAACTCAAGTATTTTGTCATTTAGAGTATTGGTCTTTTTTAGTTCTGTAAGTATATTTTTTACGGCATCGCATTTTTCAAGAACCTTTTTTATATGCGAATCTTTTATTTCTACGCCTTCGCCTGGAGTAGGATCGGATGGAATATAATCCTCAAAATATAAAATTGCATTGTCTATTTCGTTTTCAGTATATTTATGTATTTTTGCCCAAGGAGCTTTTAATGGTTCGCCAGCTTCATTAATAAAAACAGTAAAACCAGTTTTAACTCCTAAATCAGTTCTTTTTTCACCATTTGGATCAATCCAGTTGTCTGTCCCTCCAAAATATGGAAGCCAAGCATACATTCCCTGACTTCCTGCTGTTAACATATCTTCTGCAGGAAGGACTTCTGCTTTTTGGATTTCTAATCTTTTTAATATAAGACTTATTAAGTATCTTACTTTTTTGGCAGAAATAGGATTAGCAAAGAACATCCAACAAGCATAATTTTGACCTTTTGTTTTTGTTTTTTCTCTTTTTACTTCTGTAAGTCCAGCGATAGCACAGTCCTGTGCAAACAACAATGAATCTCTTGCGGTTGGCATTTTTGACGATTCATTGAATATTATATTTGCCCAAGTACAAGTATTATCGGCAAGTTGGTTGTAAAGTGCAAGTCTTGTTTGACCTTTTAAGTGAGTATCTGCTCTGCTTGTGATCTCATAATCACCTTTTTTTACTTCAATAGAAATTACTTTACTTGTTGGGTTGTTAAATATAGCAACTCTGTCTGTACGCCCTTTAAAAATAGAATAAAAATTTTGGGCATTTATATCTATACCAATTTTTCCGTCCATTGTCTCTTCCTAAAATATTATTTTGATTTTGTGTATATAAATATATTTTCTTTTGTTGCTTTTCTTTTACCTTTATTTATTTTGTTTTATATAAAATTTTGCAAATATTTTTTCAAGTCCATATTTTAAAATTATTTTAAATATACAGATTATAATATTTACAGATAAAGGTTCTCCTTTTGGATATGTTATTGTAAAATTTTTTCTATTTAGAAAATTTGGAAATATTTCATTTAAAAATGATTTTATTTCTTTTGATGTTTTTACAAAATCTTCTATTGTTGAAGATTTTCCTGTATATAATATAAATCTTATTGAAAATTTTATAAAAAAGCATTCCAAAAATCTTTGTTCTTCTTTAGATAGTTCATTTATACTTATTACTTTTAAAATATGTCTTAATGTTTTCTCAGCTTCAGACCATTTTTTTGTATTTTTTTGTGTTGAATTTGATTCTGATGTTTTTCTTTCTGTCCATTTATAACCGCAATAATCTATAATTGACAATTTATTTTTTTCAGAAATAAAAAAGGCAGGAACATTTAAAGAAACATCTTCACCTAATTTGGTATCGAGAAATTTTAAATTATTTTTTATTAAAAATTCTTTTTTATAAATTTTTGCCCAAGGCATTATAATTCGTAAAAAAGACCAATTAACATTTTGTGGTATTGTTTTCCCTGTTATTTTACCATTTTCATCGACAGTTTCATAACCACCTAAGACAATATTGCTATCATTTTTTTCAGCTTCATTTAAATAAGTTTCTAAATAATCTTTTTTTATTGTGTCATCATTGTCTATGAAAAAAATATATTTTCCTTCAGCTTCTTTGATTCCTCGATTTCTTGTTTCTCCAATTCCTCTGTTTTCTTGACTGAATATTTTGATTTTATTTGGATATTTATTTTTGTAATCTGTCATTATTTTTTCAGAAGAATCTTTAGAACCATCATTTATTAATATTAGTTCATAATCTTTTTCTGTTTGCTCTAAAACTGAATTTATACAATTTTTTAAATATTTTTCACTGTTATAGATAGGTATTATTATACTTGCCTTTGTCATATTTCACCACTTCACATAGATTCCAAAAATAAAAATTTGAGCGTGAGTTTTTGTACACACGCTCAAATATATTTTGCAAAATTTATTTTGCAATTTTTATGAGGTCTTTAATTTTTGAAATATAAGTTATTTCTTCTAATCGTCTTATAGCTGTATCTGTTACAGAATTCCATATCAAACGGATAGAATATTCTTTTTCTTTAAACAAATATTTTTTGTCAAAAATTTCTTTTGTAAAATCATCAATGTTCTCAGATTGAATATCTTGATAATCTTTGTATAGAATTTTGCCTGTTTCATTTACAATATTTTTGATAGTTTGTATATCTGTTGCTTGCATTATTTCTTTTGTCTGTACAGATAGAACAGCTAAGAATTTTTTTATTTTTTCTTCAGATAATATAATTGTATCTTCAGATCTTTTTTCCAGTATTGCAATTTTTTCTTCAGCTTCTTTTATGGTTGCCGTTTTTTCATTGTCATCTGCTAATTCTTGTTTTACTTCATTTAATTGTTTTTCGTATTCTGATTTAATATTTTCTTTTTCAAGTTCTTTTTGCTTTAGTTCTTCATCATATTTTGAAGTAATAGCAATTTTTTCTTCTTCAAAACGGTTTTCATTTGCTTTTATTTTTTGTTCAGATTCAGCTTTTAAATCTTCAATTTGTTTTTCAAATTCTTTTTGTTTGTTTTCAGAATTTGTTTCAACTTCTTTTATTTTTT
>CADAWZ010000107.1 GCA_902791745.1 uncultured bacterium | reverse complement strand
TCATAGTATCACCTTTAAAGTATAATACTATTATAATTTAATTTTAATAAAAAATCAATATATTTTTTTATTCTTTTTTATATTTTTATGTACTATATCTTGAGGAGATGTCATTGGCTTAAAAAAATATTCCATTTGATATATTTTTATAGAATTTCCATAAGTTAATATTCCTATATTTTCAGAATTATAATTATTATTACAATAATAATTTATTTTATCATTTACTAAATTTATGTCTTTAAATTCAATGTTTGTTGATTCTATTACAGAATTTACAATATTTTTTATATTATTAGTATTATATTGTTTATGTTTACCAAATATTTCTTCCAATGAAATATTTATTGTTTTTTTATTTGTATCAAAGGATTCTTTTTCTGTTGTATTGTTTATATTGTTTGAATCCCATTCTACTGGATCGTCTGTATTAGTTGGCTTTACATTAGTTGATTCTATATTAATTGATTCTGTATTTGTTGAATCTGTATTGAAGGACAATTTTCAAAAGCATAGTCTCCAATTTCTTTTACACTATTTGGAATTTTTACCTCTTTTAAAGAAATACAATTTTTAAATGTTCTATTTCCAATTTCTTTGACGCCATCAGATATTATAATATTTTCTAAATATTTACAATTTTCAAAAGCGTTGTCTCCAATTTTTTTTACACTATTTGGAATTTTTACCTCTTTTAATGAAATACAATTTTTAAATGTATTATTTCCAATTTCTTTGACACCATCAGATATTATAATATTTTCTAAATATTTACAATTTTCGAAAGCGTTATCTCCAATTTTTATAACGCTTTTTGGGATTTTTATACTTGATAAATATTTGCAATCTTTGAAAAGATTTTCTTCAATTCCTATTATTTTATGAACATTGTTATAAGTGTAAGAAGGTATTGTTATTGATGTAATTTTTTCTTTATCTTGATATCCTAATTCTTTTAAAATTTCGTTGTTTAATATAATTTCATATTTATATTGTTCTTTTGTTTTTACATAAGTTTGATTAGGAGTTGTTTGTCTTTGGATTTGAATATTAGTTGTTTCAGGTACTTTTCTTTGATTAGTTTCTTTATTAGAGAAACAACTAAATCCAAAAGCAATTCCAAAACCAAGAGCTATAATACCAAATACTTGACCAATTGGTCTTTCACTATTGCAAACAGCTATAATTAAAGCTGCTAAGGCAATACCTATGTCTAAATATTCAATTATTTTTTATTTTCCTAAATATTATTTGTAAGAAGTTGTAAGATATAAGTGTTGATGTTGTAAACATTTTGTTTACTGCTAAAAAACAGAAATATTTTACATAATTTTATAAATTTCGTCAATAGTTTTCAAGTTGATAAATCTATTGATTTCAAAGAAATAAAATGATAAAATATTTAGGGGCTTTTGGTAAACTTCCAATTAGCCAATTTTGTGCGGTGCAAGTCAATGAACGATATCCATTTTTCTATAGTAGTTTTTTGCAAATTGCATTTAGAAAACGAATGGTTGTTTTTAAATTTAGATAATTACTTTGCGGTAAAAATGGTCTAATGAATGACTTGTATCCAAAAATTGGCGTAAGCAGAAAATTAAATAGGCAAAAATTGAGTTTGCTAACAGCCTCATAAAAAAATGGAGATAATTTTATGAAAGACATAGTTAATATATTGGTTGATAAATATTATTCTTTGGATGATCATTCTGAAAGAATGGAAATGTTAGAAGATTATATTGATGAAATAAAGTTATTACCTACAGAGATTTTGAAAGATATTGTAGAACCTTATCATTGTTATAATATTGACAGACAAAAGGCAACAGTACAGAATATTTTTAAAATAGCCTTGGACGAATTATGTGATAGAAAAGTTGATAGAGCTATTCAAAAAAGAGGTTATTGTTATTATGGCGGAACAAAAATATATCCTACTGATTGGGTAAAAGCAAGAGATTCTTTCCTTAAATATTATGCTTCAACAGGTGATGCTTCGGCTGCAAATACTCTTGGATATATTTATTATTATGGGCGAACTAATAATGGGGTTCCTGAATATAACAAGGCTTTCAAGTATTTTAGTATTGGCAATTTAGGCGGTTCAGTTGAGAGTAAATATAAACTTGCAGATATGTTTTATCATGGATATGGTGTCAAAAAAAATGTAGAATTGGCATATAAAACATATTCTGAACTTTATAAAAAATCTTTAGAGTCATTTGCTGAAGGATATTATTGGTGTGAATTTGCTGATGTTGCTTTGAGATTGGGGCGTTGTTTTTATGAGGGAGAATATGTAAGAAATTTAGAAACAGCTTATAAATATTATCTTCAGGCTGATTTAGCTATTCGTAAAAGAATGGCGTATAATAAGCAATATGGAGATACTTCTGTTTTTCGTTCTATTCAGACTGGATTGAATGAGATTAGAGATAAATATTTCAGAGAAAATCCAAAATCATTAAAATACTATTTGGAAGATTTTGATTGGATAGATCAACTTTTAGTGAATGGAAGAATTTGTAGGGCTATTTATAAGATACTAAAAACAGGGGAATTGCAACTTAGTTTCAAGTTTTTGACAAATACAAACATTTATGAATCAAAAATTCCAAATATTTTGATAACGATTCCATCTGCTGATTATTGCGAGTTGAAAGAAAAATTGGAGATAAAGACAGAAGGTTTTGAGAGTCTTTATGTTTCTCCAGATAGATTTTATTTAGAAGATACAGATGAGAAAAGATCGTTTATTTTTACAAATATTTTTTATGATGATGAGGAATATTGTTTAGATTTTTATTTTTATGAAAAGAGAGTTGCAAGTATTTCTTCTGATGAGTTTTATTTTGTGGCACCAAAAAAGATATCAAATCCTAAAAAATATCATTTTGTTCGTATCGTTTTTGAAGGTTCAGGACGCACTTATGACTATTTGTGTGATGATTTGAGTATAAAAGCAGGGGATATTGTTGTTGTAAATACTTATGAAGGTGAAAAAAATGTAAATGTTGTTGATGTTGTGGATTTGACAGAAAGGGAATTATTCTTGCCTCTTGATAGATATAAATATATAGAAAGAAAATTGTAAGAAGTTGTGTTCATAATTATTAAAATTTATATTTATGTAAATGCAAGATAACTAAGCAATTAGAAAAGTTTGGCAGGTGTAAGATAGTGAACGACATCACTTTTTCTCGTAGTATAGACTAAAAAGAAAGTTATTACTTAAAATATTTTCTATTTTAAATAAAATTAGAAAAATAAAAAGAGAAAAATCTTAAAGTGAACATCTTACAACTGCAAACTAAAAATAATAAAATTTTTTTTTATGAACATAATTTCTAATATCTATTGTAGCAATGGTATTTTAGTAATTTTCTATTTTAACTCGTTGTGCTAGTTAAAATATCAATATTTGCAATAAGAGGTTTTATGTTTTATTTTTGAGTTTTTAGGTATAAGTAGTTCACTCTCACTATACCATTTTTACTCTTTAAAAATACTAAATTATAAAAATAAGCATTCGTTTTCTATGTATAATTTGTCAGAAACTACTGTAGAAAAATGGATATCGTTCGCTGACTTATACCGTAAAAATTCTTTTAACTGCTAAATAGGCAAAAAATAAACTAACATAAGGAGTTAATTTAGCCAATAGGTTGGTCTTTGAAAGGGATTTTCAAAAGTACACTTTTTAGAAAAAGGAAAGAGCTGACCATTTAGAGGTCAGCTCTTTTATGCATATACTGCTTAATTATGGGATGTGTACATCCTAATGGAAGATTAATTCACTTTCTTTCCGCCAAAATACACTTCTGTCGGCTTGTTGTAGCTAAATCCCTCGTGTTCCGCTGTGAGTAGGTCATTGTCGAACACTAAAAAGTCCGCATCCTTGCCAATCTCGATGGAACCCTTGGAACCCTCGATGCCAAGTTGCTTTGCACCATTGATGGTATAACCTAAGATCATCTCCTCAACGCTCATTTTTTCATTGATAGGAGGATATACAGCAACGGTTCTGCTGTATTCTGGGACTCTGGTTTTATCAGTTCTCTGACGTGTCATTCCGACCTCCATGCCGAGAAATGGACTCCAGTTCATAAAATCAACATAGGCGACATTATCGCTGGACCAAGTTACAAGTGCACCACTGTCCCAAATTGTTTTACAACGGAACATCTTTGAGGCACGTTCCATACCGAGCAAAGGACTCAGTAACTTGGGGTCTCCAGCATGCCACCAAGGCGTGAAATTTGCGATTACGCCAAGTTTTGCAAAACGATCCATATCCGCATCGTCCTGAATCTCTAAATGTGCACAGGTAACACGAACACGGAAACTGTCTCCCAACTCTTTTTTAGCCAACTCAACAGCATCTAAGACAATGCGAGATGCACGCTCACCAACGGTATGTGCATGAAAATCCATTCCCATATCATTGAGTTGCTTTAAAACCTCCGCAAGCCCCTCTGCATCAAAGGTAGTGAAGCCTGTCTCATGAGTATCCTCATAAGGCGTGACCATTGCCGCAGTGTGGATTTTCTGGGTGCCATCCATAAATATCTTCAGGGTGTGAACCTTTAGGTGCTCCGTGTTGTACTCACGGTTGAAACGCTTGAGTTCTTCCAGTGCCTGCTTTGTTTTGCTCGGATTCGTGAGCATATAGGAACCATCGATATAGACTGGTAGCCTGCCCTCCTGATCCATCTTGCGTAGCTGTTGGTATATGCGTTCATGGATTTTTTCATGTTCTGGAAAGCCAGCGTCAAAGAGTACGCTCACACCAGTGTGTACACAGTAATCTATTAATCGGGAAAGCGGTCCTTCGATTTTCTCATCATTCAGCTCCACGCCGTCGAAGAGGAAAGGCCACGAGGCAGATTCAAAGGAATTTCCAGTCACATGCCCGTCGATGCGTACAAAATAGCTCAATCCTGGAACAGGGTCTGGAGTGTCATCATTGATGCCGTGCCTTTCAAGAACTTTGGAGTTAACCCAGTTACTGTGACATTCTCCTTCCAGAAGCACCAGCTCACTGTTTGGACAGATTGCGTCGAGATCTTCCTTAGTGAGTATCTCTCCCTTCAGGCACTTTTGCTCCATCATGAACCTGTAACGACTGAGACCAGGATTTTCCTTGATATAGTTTGACATGAAGTCCAAGGCACCTTGCTTGCCGTCACAATCAAAGCGTACGCCTAAATCAGCATACTCAAATCCGATGCTACTGGTCACATGCACATGGGTGTCAAGAATGCTTGGCATAATAAATTTTCCACCGACATCCGTAACCTCACCCTCATAGGTTGCAATGCCATCATCATTTCCCACATAGACGAATTTGCCGTCCTTTACTGCTAAGGCAGTTGCCATTGGCTGATTTTTGTCCGCTGTGAAGATTTTTGCGTTTTTGATGATTTTATCTGCTTTCATGTTGCTCTACTACTCAAAATATGATTAAATATACTAACATCGAGAAATTGAAATCCTCACGGATATTTTTTACTGCTTCTTTCTTTATAAAAGAGAGTTGCGTGTAGGCTTTAGTAGATACAAGTATAATACTACTTCCAAGTTTTTTACACTTCACAGTCTTTAATTCCCGTTTTGTACTTTAATTTTTTGTTTCTGTATATTATTTTGAGTAGATTCCCCCTTCTTTAAATTTTCATATTTACAAGATAAACATCGCTGTTTTCGCTTTAATTGTTTTTCTAAATTAGCCCATTGTGTGTTAGTTAATTTTTAATGTGAATTTAAAAACTTCAAAAAATATGCTATAATATAAACATTGGAAAGTAAATTTAAACATAATATTTCAAGATTTGAATATTATAACATAAATGATTTAGATTGTAAACACTTTATAACTCTTATTTTTGTCATTGTAGATATTTACCGAAAAGTTATTCAAGAATCATTGACATACTCCCCATAAATTGCCACGGTCGCACAGCTCTTTTGCAATGACCTCGCCTATAAATAGAGGCTGTTTTAGTGTATTTTAAAATATTAATCAACTAACACAAGGCATTGAAATGTAGAGATAATCCTCACAAATATTCTTTGGCGAATCACTGGAAGAGTAGAGGAGGAATGAGGGAGATTTTTGGATATCTGGGGAATAGGGGAAGTGTGGCAAAATAGAGGAAAATTAGCTCCTTAATTTTGAATTAAGGAGGATAAAAATAAAGACTGCTGGAATTGTCCAAGCAGTCGTTGTGGGTGGTGATTTGTTAGGAAATAAAAAGGTCGTTTTTATAATGTAGTTATAATTTTTCTATCCAATCTTCACGAAATCCATAATAAATCATTTTAATTGTGTATTTTTTTGTTAATTCAATAATGTTTGATTTCATTGATTGAAAATCTAATTCTGACAATAATTTTTTCATTATCATTAGAAAACCATAAAAATGTGTATAGTACATAAAAATATAAAAAAGAATAAAAAAATATATTGATTTTTTATTAAAATTAAATTATAATATAATAGTATTATACTTTAAAGGTGATACTATGAAAGCAAAAGAAGTTTTAAATTTATTAAGAATAACTCGTCAAACTTTAACAAACTATGTTAAAAA
>CADAWZ010000106.1 GCA_902791745.1 uncultured bacterium | reverse complement strand
AAAATTGATTTCCGTTACTTCCTCTTTGCCCCCAAAAAGTTGCGTAGAAGAAAATAAATATTACTTATAGTTTTTATTGCCATAAATTTTATTGTGAATGTCAAGTGTTAGCTTTCCCATATCAAAAGACATAACAGCAAAAGAATCAGGTTCAAGCCTATAGACAGTATTATTCTTTACAGCTTTTAATCTCTTCCAAGCAGGTTGTGGCTTTTCAGAAGTCATCAAAAAAATCACATCTGGATTAAATTTATACAAAAATTCAGTTCCAACATTAAAATTTGCAGAATCAACAGAATTTCCAGCATTTATTCCACCTGCAATCTCAATAAGTTGACTAATATAACTATTTTTTCCACAAGTCATAAGTGGTGAATCCCATATTTCAACAAATACTTTTTTTCTCTTAGATTTTTCTATATTGTTTGAAAGGTTCTTTACTTTTTCAAAATCTCTCTCCAAATTAAAAATCAATTCAGAGGCTTTTTTATCTCTTCCAATAGCCTTTCCTATTTTTAAAGTACAATTTTTAAAATCTTCTATTGTATCACATCTAAGTGAAAGTACATTTAAGCCCAAAGATTTCAACTTTTTTACATTGTCTCCGTTTCCTGCAGGCATAACTATAACAAGATCAGGCTTTAATTTTAAAATAGTTTCATAATTTAAAAACATATCACCTATTTTAGGCTTTTTCTGTGCCTCTATAGGCTTTTTACAATACTTAGTAACTCCGACAACTTCTTTTTCTGATCCTAATGAATACAAAATATCCGTAAAAATAGGATTTGCAGAAATTATTCTTTTAGGAGTTTTTGCAAAAGATATATTTATAATTAAACCGTAAAATAATAAAATAACAAAAACAATTCTAAGAGTCTTCATAATACAATAATTAACTAAAAACAGACCTCTAATTTATAGAGGTCTGTTTTAATTCTTCCCCAAGATTGGGGTTAGGGGTTGACTATTTATTCTTCTCTTCTGGGTCTACGAGAATGTTTATCAGATGAATGTTTATCAGGTCTTCTTTCCTCTCTTGGTTTTCTCTCTGGAGAAGGCTCAAAAGCTGAAGAATCAACCTCTATAAGTCCCTTTGTAGAAAGATTAATTCTTCCCTGATCATCAATCTCAATAACCTTGACTGGAATTTCTTGACCGACTTCAAAAACATCTTCTGCTTTTGAAATTCTCTTGTCAGCTATTTGAGAAACATGTACAAGTCCCTCTTTACCTGGAAGAATTTCTACAAAAGCACCAAAGCTCATAAATCTTGAAACTCTACCCAAATAAATTTCACCAACAGCAATTTCTCTTGTTAAGTTGTCGATCATTTTTCTTGCAGCTTCGCCAGATTCAGGAGATGAAGCAGCGATAAATACTCTTCCATCATCTTCTATGTCAATCTTAACACCTGTTTCAGCGATGATCTTATTTATCATCTTACCACCTGGGCCAATGACATCTTTAATCTTTTCAGGATTGATGTGCATTACAATTATTCTTGGTGCATAAGGTGAAAGTTCTTCACGAGGTTCTGGAATACAAGCCAAAATAGTATCAAGAACTTGAAGTCTTGCTTTTTTAGCCTGAGCAAGTGCCTGTTCCATAATCTCAAATGAAAGACCTTTTATTTTAATATCCATTTGAAGAGCTGTTACACCTTCAGCAGAACCTGCGACCTTGAAATCCATATCGCCAAGGAAATCTTCAAGTCCCTGAATATCTGTCAAAACAACAAATCCGTCTTTGTGTGTAACAAGTCCCATAGCAATTCCAGCAATAGGAGCCTTTATCTTTACACCAGCATCCATAAGTGCAAGTGTACTACCACATACGCTGGCCATTGAAGTAGAACCATTAGATTCCATTACTTCTGAAACTAATCTTATTGCATATGGAAAATCATCAACAGAAGGAATCATCTCTGCCAAAGCACGTTCTGCCAAAGCACCGTGTCCTATTTCTCTTCTTCCTGGTCCTCTCATTGGTTTTACTTCACCAACAGAGAATGGTGGGAAATTATACTGGTGCATATATCTCTTTGACTCTTCGCCACCAATACCATCAAGGACTTGTCCCTCACCAATAGTTCCAAGTGTCAAAATTGTCATAACTTGTGTCTGACCTCTTGTGAAAAGACCTGTTCCGTGAGCTCTTGGAAGTATTCCAACTTCAGCAGAAAGTGGACGAATTTCGTCTAATTTTCTGCCATCTGGTCTTATATGTTTTTCAACAACCATTGAGCGGAAAATACGTTCTTCAATCTTTTTGATTACATATTCAAAATCAGCATTTAAAGAGTCTTTTAACATTTCAATGAGAGCTTCCTTATCTTCTTCTTCACTCTCTGTTAAAATATCTATAAGAGCCTGACGAGTTGCTTTTTCTTTTAATATAGCTTCTCTCTCAGTTTTCTGCAAAACAGCCATTGCTTCTTCAACAAATTGTGTCATATATTTTTTTATGACTTCTTCAAGTCTTGCATTTGGCTCATATACAGGAATATCTCTTTTAGGCTTTCCTGCTTGTTTTTGCAAATCATCAATACTTGCAATTATCTTTTTGATTTCTGAATGAGCAAGTTTTAAAGCCTCAATTAAGAGAGCTTCTGAAACTTCTTTTGCCCCAGCTTCGACCATAACAATATTGTCATTTGTGCCAGCAACTACTAAATTTAAAAGAGAATCTTTTCTCTCTGTAAATGTTGGGTTAACAATAAATTTATCATTTAAATAACCAATTCTAACTGCACCTACGAGATCAGGGAAAGGAATATCTGATACTGCTAAGGCAGCAGAAGAAGCATTAATTGCGACTACATCTGGATCATTTTCCATATCAGAAGAAAGAGCCATACCGCAAATTTGAACATCATGTCTAAATCCCTTTGGAAATAGAGGTCTTATAGGTCTGTCAATTAATCTACCTGTCAATATAGATTTTTCAGAAGGCTTACCTTCTCTCTTTATAAATCCACCAGGAATTTTTCCAGCAGCATAAAGTTTTTCATCGTAATCAACCATAAGTGGGAAAAAGTCAATTCCTTCACGAGCATTTTCTGAACAAGTTGCAGTAGCCATAACGACTGTATCTGCATATCTTGCCATAACTGCACCGCCTGCTTGCTTTGCAAGTTTACCAGTTTCAAAAGAAAGTGTTCTTCCCGCTACATCTAATTCTACTTTATAAACCATTGTACTTTAAACACCCTTTTTTAGTTTAATTAACAAAGTATTAAATTATAGATATTTTATAAAAATCCTGTCTTAAAAAATATTTAGTTTTTATAATATTTTTAACTTTTTGCAAGCAAATTATTATTTTTGTATTTGAAATACAAAATTATATCTGTTACTAAAAACAAGGCATTTATGATATACAGCCAAATTACAAAGTCCAATGAATAAAAAACCTTGTGAAAAATTCCACAAAGATAGCCAAGCAAAACGAGAAAAGAAAAAATTACGCTTTTTCCAGCAACAGATTTACTTTTAAATGTCTTATATAAAGAAGTTGGCCAACTGAGCCCAAAACAAATTAACATTCCTGCTTCAAAAAAACTCACAAAAATCATCTCCAATTTTTCTATTTTTACCGCAAAATTATAAAATCTTTTCCATATAAATTTTTTGTGGTATAAGTCCTAAATGTTCATAAAATCCTAAGGCTGACTTATTACAACTCCAAACATTTAATGTAATATTGTAACAGCCTATAGATTTTGCATAATTCAAAACAAAATTATATAAATCCGTTCCTATATGTTTCCCACGAATGTTTTCATCAATACAAAGATCATCTATGTATAATGTTTTTATGTCTGTGAATAAATTATCATTCAATTTTTGTTCTAAAATACAAAAAACATACCCTTCAACTTTGTCATTTTCATCTACTGACACAAAAACAGGAGTATTATCATCTGCAATAATACTTTTCAATGAAATTTCTGTATACTTAGTGCCAAGTTTAAAAATATCAGGTCTTTGTTCGTAGTGAATTTTATTCACTTGTTTTAATAACTCCAAAATTATTGGAATATCTTTTTCTTCTGCTTTTCTTATTTTATTCATAATTCCTCGGTTTTAAAGGCGAAATAGCCCTCATAGTAATAACTATAATCAATCCCCTTCATATAAATTTCACGATCATTCACTTTATCTGTCAATGCCTGCTTCAAGACATATTTAATTTCAATATCTCGAATTGGGCTTCGTTCCATAGCCAATAAATAATCTTCTTTATCGACTTTACTCCAATTAACAACCATTTTTAATTCTTTTCTTAAAATTAAATCAAGCCAAATTCGTGTACTTCTACCATTTCCTTCTCTAAAAGGATGAGCAACATTCATTTCTACATATTTTTCAACAATCTCATCAAAATTTGACTGAGGCATTTTTTCAATATTTTGTAAAGAGATTTCAAGATACATCACAGAAGCGAAACGAAAATTACCTTTTGCCAAATTAACAGTCCTTATTTTGCCTGCAAAATCATATATATCTGAAAATAAATAATAATGGATTTTTTGCAATGATGAAAAAGTTCCAGCTTCTAAAGTATCGAGAAAACCACTCTCAAAAAGTTCAATAGCCTTTTTTTGCTTATTTTCTCTTCTTCTCTTGCAAGGTCAAAAGAATCTATTATTCCCAATTTATTATCAAGTGCCATTTTATTATCTCTATATTTTAAAATCAAAATATTTCTTTTATTATACCAAAAATTTTATCTTTTGCAAGTTTTATTTTTTATCATAAACAAAAAATATTGCTATTTTGTTATTTATATGCTAAAATAAAAAATATTAAATTCACCTAAACTCTCATGAGAAAGGTATAAAAATATATGCAAGATTTACCAATAGGTATTCAAACATTTGAAGATATTCGAAAAGAAGATTTTGTTTATGTTGATAAAACTAAACATTTATTTAATCTTGTTCGAAAAAAAGGAGTTTATTTTCTTTCTCGACCTCGTCGTTTTGGAAAATCTCTTACTTTGTCGACATTAGAATCAATGTTTAAAGGTCAAGCTGACTTGTTCAAAGGATTATATGCTGAGGAATGGGTAAAAGAAAAAGCTAAAAATCCAAGTCCAGTTATATCACTGGATATGGGTAATTTAGGAAATTACGAAACTATAGAAGAACTTAATAATGCACTTATTTATATTGTTAAAAATTCTATAAAACAATACAAATTAAATATCTCTTATGATGAAAATATAAATAAAAATGCTGGACTCGTATTTTTTCACATAATAAATGAATTATATGACAATATTGATAAAGTAGTCATTCTCATTGATGAATATGATAAACCTATTACTGACAATATAAACAATTTAGATAAAGCAAACAAAATAAGAGATTTTTTTAGAAAATTTTATGGTGTGCTGAAAAATAATAGTAAATTAAAATTTATTATGTTTACAGGAGTATCAAAATTCAGCAAAGCTGGCATATTTTCAGGACTTAATAACTTAAGTGATATCTCAATGCTCGAAGAATACAGCGATATAGTCGGATATACACAGCAAGAACTTGAAGATAATTTTGGTGATTGGATTGAAAAAGCAACTCAAAAATTATCTTTAACAAAAGATGAATTATTACAAAAAATAAAGAAACACTACGACGGTTTTTCATTTGACGGAAAAACAAGAGTATATAATCCATTTTCTATTTTAAATTTCTTCAGAGAGCAAAAATTTAATAATTATTGGTACACTTCTGCAACGCCTTCATTTCTTGCAGAATACTTAAAAACACATCAAATTAATAATTTTGAACAATTTAGGCATTTAGAAGTACCTTCAGATTTTGCTGATGAACACGAAATAGAAAAATCAACTCCTGAAAGTTTTTTATTTCAAGCAGGTTATTTGACAATAGAAAAATGGGAATCTAAAGGAGAATATGAAATATTAACTCTTGATTATCCAAATGAAGAAGTAAAACAATCAATGTCTCGATTGTTTTTAAAAGATATATATAAAATAGATAGATATATCCCTTTAGGAGATAACCTTTGGAAAGCAATAAAAGCACTAAATGAAGGTAATATTGAAAATATAGTTGAGATGTTCAACAATGCCTTAGGTAAAATCCCATATTCAGACTTTCCCAAGAACCAAAATGAATATTGGTATCGTTCGTTATTTGTGATGTTACTTCGTGGTGGTGCAGGTATAACTTCATTTCATGAATCTTACACATCAGAAGGTCGATCAGATTTAATAATTCCATTTGATGACAAAATAATTATCATCGAATTTAAATTTGCCAAGAGTTCAAAAGGTGTTCCTAAAGCAAGAACGGAAGGCGAAGAACAAGTAAAACAATATGCCAAAACTTATGAAAATGAAAGAAAAAAAGTAATAACAGTTGTTTTAATTGCTGATAACAGAAAAAGAAAAGTTGTTTTGTAAAATCATAGAAGGAATATATTTGCGATCCTTTTCACTCTAAAAAAATAAGCCTTGGGGACTTAGAAATCCTCAAGGCTTATTTTTTTGCAAATTTACACTAAAAATTATAGCATTTCGATAAATGCACCGATTCTTGTATTCAACTGACCAACATCTGTTGATGAGTAGTCTGTTTCAACATTGAGATAAGGTTTGCCCTTCTTATCTTGGACAAATTTTCTTATTTCTCTTGATTCGATAGCATATGTATGACAAGCCTGTAAAACCAT
>CADAWZ010000105.1 GCA_902791745.1 uncultured bacterium | reverse complement strand
TATTGAAAAAGCAACTTTTTATGAAGAAAAATTAAGAGATGAAGAGAAATCTGCAGTAGATGAAGTAGGAGAGAGAAGCAGAGAAAATATTTCCAAAGTAGATGAAGTAGGGGAGAGAAGCAGAGAAAATATTTCCAAAGTAGATGAAGTAGGGGAGAGAAGCAGAGAAAACATCTCTAAATTGGAAGATAAAGAGAAAACTGATAAAGAAGATTCTACAAAAAAAGATGTAAAAGATGAATCTGTAAAAACGGATGAACAGCTTAATAAAGAGCATAAAAAAATTGCAGATGATCCTTTTAAAAATATTAAATCTTCAAAATCATCTGATTTTAGAAGTAATAATATCAATTCATCTACTAATAAACAACAATCTTCGGACAGCTCAAAACAATTTTCAGACAGTCCAAAACAATCTTCTGAATCAAAAGAACCAAAATCAAATAATTATATTGAATTTATAAAGAAGTTCTTTTTAATGGCATCAATAATTTTGATTTTGGTTTGTGGCTCGCTTTTTCTTGCTCTTTATGCGAAAAGTAACTTGTTAAAATTAGTTGTAATAATGTGCTTCTCAATTATAATGACATCTTGGGGCTTTAATGATATTTTAAAGGGAAAGAAAAATGTAGTATCTTATTTTATGACTGGAGTAGGCTCTGGACTTGCTTTAATTGCAATTTTAGCTTCACATTTGGCTTTTCATTTTATAGATTCAACCTCAATGCTTGTATTGGCAGGTCTTTGGAGCTGGTCATTTATATATTCTTATAGATACACAAAAATGTTTTTTGTTGTTGCTATAGCCTATGCTGGAGCTTTATTTGCTGCATTTTCTGGAATTGGGCTTGTCTTCGATAAAACGGCTGGTAATTACTGGGTTGTGTATTTTTATTTGTTATTTACAGGCATTTATATAGATTATTTTTCAAAAAAATATATGACTTTAAATGAATGTAAAGTAGTAAATTATATGAATCTCCTTTCAGGTTTTTCACTTATAATTTTTGCTTTGGATGATAGAGAAGTAAATTCTGCAATAAGTGCACTTTTTATTGTTTTATCTTTTTGTTTCATATTGCGGGATACTTTTAAAAAAGAAAACAATTTATTTTTAATTTTTGTTTCTGTTTTTTTAGTTTTAGGTTTTTCACTGTTTGGCATTATAAACTTTACAGAGAGACTTAATTTGTCTTGGGCTTATGCTTGTATTATGTATTTTGTTTTAAATGCATACATATTTATATCTGCACATGAATTTGCAAAATATAAGCATTTAATATTGATATTAACTGCTTTAGCTTCTGGTATTTTTGTGTCTATTCTCTTTGGTGTTAAATATCATTTGATTGGTGGAATGTCTGTTTTTATGATAATTCCAGCAATTTTTGATATTAAAAATGAAAAGAAACAATATATTTACTGTATATATCCATTTTTGGTAATTGATTTATTTTTATTTTTCCATAATCTCTATTATTCACATACACCAGATGTTTTTGTTTTCTTATTATATATCTCTATAAATTTGTATATATTATTTTCTATTTTTAATAAGTCTCATTTTTATAGATTTCTCGTATTTGCAACAATAGAACTTATTGTAGCTGTATTTTTGATGACTTATGTTGGAGATTTCTTATCTGCTGATTCACATAAAAGATATGACTTTTTTGACTTTTTTGATATAGATATTTATGCTCCTATATCAACAATATTTTCTGTTTTTTCATCTTGTTTTATTGCATCTTTAGCTATTTTTGGTTGGTTCAAAGATTGGAACAATACAGATTCTCAAGGATTGAAAGCTTATGTAAAATCTCAAGATTCTAATTCTTCTAAAAATTTTACTGATTTTGCAGAATTTAATTTGTTGGCTTTCGATAGATTTAAAAAATTCTGTGAAGGTAAATTTGATTATTTAAATGATTTGATTGATGTACAATATCTTACTCTTTTTAATATAATATTTTTTGCACATTTTATAATGGCAATAATATGTATTTGTGGATTTTCTGTATTTTATAATATTTTGTTTATATTTGCTTTTTCTTCTGCTTTATTGTATTTACAAAGTTGTGTTATTCTCAAATTCTTTAAAAAGAGTATATGGATATGTGGACTTGAGGGGTTTCTTTTGTTCTGGATTTCTATAATGAAATTGTTTGGTCTTGAATTTGTATCACCATTTATGAGCCTTGTAGGATTTATCTTTGGATTCCTTTGTGTTTATATTGGATTTAATATAAAAGCTGAAAGTTTAAGAATTTTAGGATTATCTGCATCTGTTTTGATGATTGTTAAATTTGTGATATTTGATTCATTTTTGGGATATTCAGATGTAATATTGGCAAGACTTATAGCAACAGGAATTGGTGGACTATGTTGTTTTGGAATAACTTGGGTCTATGGAAAATTAGAAAAAATTGAAAGAGAAAAAGAAAAAATAGAAAACGAAAAATCAGAGTAAAAGAAAATTTTTTAAAAAAAATTGTTTTATCTATTGACTTTTTAAAAAAATTAGTTATAATAATTAATGTTAAATCAAAAAATAAAGTAATTGATTTATGGCAGCGTAGCTCAGAGGTAGAGCAGGGGACTCATAAGCCCTTGGTCAGTGGTCCGATTCCACTCGCTGCTATTTTTTTTTATATTTTTAATTATGCAAAAATTATTTTTGGAAAAATTTTTAAAGACAATTAAAAAATATTCTATGATTTCAAAAGGAGATAGAATTTTAATTGCTCTTTCAGGAGGACCAGATTCTGTTGCTCTTCTCTATTCACTTGCTTTTATAAGAGAAAAATATTCTTTGGATTTGTATTCTATACATATAAATCATAGGATAAGGGGAGAAGAGGCTGATAGAGATGAAGAATTTTCTGTTTTTATAAGTAACAAATTTAATATTCCATGTGCAGTTGTAAAAATAGATGTTCCTGCAAAAGCAAAAGAATTAAAAATTTCAGAAGAACTTGCAGGCAGACAGGTTAGATATGATGAGTTTCAAAAATATGCTTTTAAGATAAATGCTTCAAAAGTCGCTACTGCTCATCATGCCGATGATAGAACAGAAACTATTTTTATGCGTATAATAAGAGGAACGGGAAGTATAGGTTTTTCAGGAATATTGCCTGTGAGAGAAAATTTTTATATTCGCCCATTGTTGGATATTTCAAAAAGTGAAATTTTAAGTCTTTTATCTGCTGAGAATTTGTCTTTTTGTGAAGATAAAACAAACAGAAGTTCTGACTATTTTAGAAATAAAATTAGAAATGAGATAATTCCAATAATAAAAGATTGTAATCCAAACATAAATAAAACAATTTCGGACATGGCTTCTATTTTATCTGAAGAAGGAGATTTTATTTCAACAGTTGCAAAAAGAGAATTTCTTTCAGTTTCACATGAAAAAGAAGATAAAATATATCTTGATTTAGAAAAAATAAAAAAATTGCATATTGCACTTTTGCGTTCTCTTATAAAAATTACTTTACTTAAAATTTGTTCTGATATTGATTTTGATTCTTGTGAATCTGTAATTTCCTTGATTGACTCTGAGGTTGGCAAAAAAATAGTATTAAAAGATGTTGAAGTTTTTAGGGATTATGATTCTTTGATTTTTTCGCATAGAAGAAACAATAAAGAAGATAATATTTTTTATGAGAAAATTTTTGAAAATGGTTTGTTTGTTGATAGTGCTGGAATTGCTTTTTATTCAAATATTTTAACAGTTCTGCCTGATTGTATTTTAGAAGGTGGAATGACAGCTGTTTTTGATTATGATAAAATAAGTTTTCCTATCTATATAAGATTTAGAAAAAATGGTGATTATTTTATTCCATTTGGAATGAAGGGAAAAAAGAAGTTAAAAGATTTTTTTTCAGATGAAAAAGTTCCTTTAAATTTGAGAGAGAAAGTGCCTTTACTTGTTGATTCATCCAGTAAAATTTTGTGGGTTACTGGATATAGAATAAGTAATCTTGTAAAAGTTACCGATTCAACTAAAAAATTTTTTATTGTAAGAGCTGAAAAAAAAGTAAAGGAGGAGCTTTATGCAAAATTTTAATGTCATATTAACAAAAGAACAGATAGAAGATAAGATAAAAGAGATTGCAGAGCATATAGATAACGATTTTAGAGATAAAAAATTTTATGCTCTTGTTTTTTCAAAACAATCTTTTATTTTTGCATCAGACCTTTTTAGAAATATAAAATCAGATATATGTGTAGATTTTGTTTTTAATGTTGAAGATATTAATATTGATAGTTTTAATTTTGAAGACATTCTTTCATTTTCACCTTTTGGAAAAAGTATTTTAATAGTTGAAAATTTAATATATGAAGGAAATAATATTTTTGAACTGAAAAATATTATAGAAAATTGTGGAGCAACTGAAGTAAAAACTTGTGTTTTTATTGATGGAAGAAATTTAGAAGAAAAAAATAGCAAATTGGAATTTGATTATGTTGGATTTTCAAGTCAAGATGTAAAATTTGCAGGCTATGGAATTGTGTTAAACAAACGATTTGGAAATCTTCCGTTTGTTGTTGAATCATAAATGTAGTCAATACTTATTTGTTTTTTTTGAATATATTTGTTTAAGGGGGAAACTTCCTTGAGAAGAGTAGGTGGACAGTTCCTTTTTGTTTTTATTGCAATTCTTATTTTTTGTTATATGTTTTATGCACAACAAAATGAAGGAAAATCTATTCCTTATAGTGAGCTTTTGACAAATGCTAAAGAAGGTAATATAAAAGAAATAGTTTGGTCTTATCCAGAGGCAAGAGGTGTCTATAAGACAAAAGATGATAAGGGTAAAGAAGTAGAGGCTAATTTTAAAGTATATTTACCAAATCCTGAAGATTTAAATTTATTTAAAATTTTAGAAGAAAAGAATGTAAAAATAACAGCTGAAGCTTCTAAATCAAATATTTGGGTTATTATTTTAAATTTATTGCCTATTATATTTATCATTATAATTGCAGTTATGATGTATCAACAGATGAATTCTCCAAATGGTAGTGGAGGAGGAGGATTTGGAGGAGGACCTTTTTCTTTTGGAAGAAGTAGACATAAACTCTCTGATTCGAGGAAAAAAGTTACATTTGCAGATGTCGCTGGTGTTGAGGAAGCAAAGGAAGAACTTAGAGAGATAGTTGATTTTTTAAAACATTCTGCTAAATATAAAAGAATTGGAGCAAGAATTCCAAAAGGAGTTTTGCTATTGGGAGCTCCTGGAACAGGAAAAACTCTTTTGGGAAGAGCTGTTGCAGGTGAAGCTGGGGTACCTTTCTTTTTCATAAGTGGTTCTGATTTTGTTGAGATGTTTGTAGGTGTAGGTGCTTCAAGAGTTAGAGACCTTTTTGATCAAGCAAAAAGATCTGCCCCAAGTATCGTTTTTATAGATGAAATAGATGCTGTTGGAAGACAGAGGGGGGCAGGTTATGGTGGAGGTCATGATGAGAGAGAACAGACTTTAAACCAACTGCTTGTTGAAATGGACGGCTTTGAAGTAAATAATGGTGTAATTATTTTGGCAGCAACAAACAGAGCTGATGTTTTAGATCCTGCACTTTTAAGACCTGGAAGATTTGATAGACATATTGTAGTTGATAGACCAGATTTGAATGGCAGAAAAGCTATTTTAAAAGTACATGCTAAAAATAAAATGATTGATAAGAGTGTTGATTTGGATATTTTGGCAAAAAGAACACCTGGTTTTTCAGGTGCCGATCTTGAAAATCTCATAAATGAGGCAGCACTTTTAACAGCAAGAAAAAATAAAAAGACAATAAAAATGCCTCAATGTGAAGAGGCTATTGAAAGAGTTATAATGGGACCTGAAAGAAAGAGTAGGGTTATTTCAGAAAAAGAAAAGAAAACAATAGCTTATCATGAGACAGGACATGCTATTACTGGATTTGTAACACCTGGAGCAGATCCTGTAAGAAAAATTACTATACTTCCAAGAGGTATGGCACTTGGTGTAACTTGGAGTATGCCTGAAGATGATAAACATTTACAGACAACAGAAGAACTTTTTGCTCAAATTGTTGTTTTACTTGGTGGAAGAGTTGCAGAAGAAATTGTTTTTGGAGATGTTACAACAGGTGCTTCAAATGATCTTGAAAGAAGTACAGAACTTGCAAGAAAAATGGTCATGAAATATGGAATGAGTGATAAAGTTGGTCTTGTTACTTATGGTAAGAGTGATGAGAATGTTTTTCTTGGAAGAGATATTATGAATAAAACATCTTGCAGTGAAAAAACATCTGAAACTATTGATGCTGAAGTTAAAAGAATAGTTGATGAGGCTTATGTTACTACAAAAGAAACTCTTTCTAAGTATATGGAAAAAATGGATTTTATTGTCTCTCGTCTTCTTGAATGTGAAGTTATGGAGGGCGAAGAATTAAAAGAAATTATGGAAGCTGAAAACCTCGATGAATTGAGAGAAAAATATAAATTAGAAGATGAGCAGAAGGCTAAGGCTAAAGAAGCTGAAAGAGAAGCAGAAAAATCTGAAGAAGATGAAGAAGAAGATGATGATGAAGAAGAAAATAATTCAGATATGCATGATGATCCATTTTCTTTCTTGGTAAATAAAAAACAAAGTCCATTTGTAGACCTTAACAAACATAAAAAAGATCAAGATGATTGGTGAATAAACAAAGAACAATATGAATCCAATAAAGATCCATACTTAAAGACTGTAAATGAAGGCATTAATCGTGTTTATTATATTCTAATTGGTGTTGAATTTGGAATACAAGAAGAATATGATGAAAATAAAGATTATGAGAAAATTTTTCTT
>CADAWZ010000104.1 GCA_902791745.1 uncultured bacterium | reverse complement strand
AAAAATATTTACATTTTTAAAGGAGATGTAGTATGGGATTAATTAAAGCAGGAATTGATGCCGTAATGGGAACTCTCAAAGATCAATGGAAAGAATATTTCTATTGTGAAGCTCTTCCAGTTGATGTACTTGTCAGCAAAGGCCAAAAAAAAGTACAGAGAGGCGGAAACAAGGGCGATGATAATGCCATAAGTGATGGCTCAGTAATTGCTGTAGCAGATGGTCAATTTATTATAATAGTTGAAAACGGACTTATTGTAGATTTTTCAGGAGAACCTGGAGAATTTGTATATAGAAATAATGTACAGCCAAGTCTTTTCTCAGGAGATGATGGTCTTGGTGAAAAACTAAAAAAGACATTTTCACAAATTGGAAAAAGATTCACATTCGGTGGTGAAACCCCTGGTGTACAGAGAGTTTATTTCTTCAATAAAAAAGAAATTATGGGTAACAAATATGGTACTCCAAATCCTGTTCCATTCAGGGTCGTAGATAAAAATATCGGATTAGATGTTGATATATCCATCAGATGTCACGGTGAATATTCCTACAGAATAAGCGATCCTATGTTATTCTACAAAAATGTTTGTGGAAATATTGAATACGAATATAAGCGTTCACAGATAGATAGTCAATTAAAATCTGAACTGATGACAGCTCTTCAGCCAGCATTTGCAAAAATCTCTGAAATGGGAATAAGATATAGTGCACTACCAGGTCATACTTTTGAAATAGCAGATGCACTAAATGAAGTTCTTTCAAAGAGATGGAGAGAAAAAAGAGGAATAGAAATAGTTGAATTTGGAGTAAATGGAGTAAATGCTTCAGCAGAAGATGAAGCAATGATCAAAGACCTTCAGAAAAAAGCTGTATATAGAAATGCAGACATGGCAGTAGCTGGAATGGTAGATGCTCAAAATGAAGCATTAGTAGGAGCAGCAAAAAATACAGCAGGAGCTGTGCATGGATTCATGGGAATGGGAATGATGCAAGGCGGTGGTGCCAATGTAAGTAACCTTCTAATGCAACAGCAACAAATGAAACAACAGCAACAAATGCAACAACAAACTCCACCAGCTCCAAAAGCAGGTTGGACTTGCTCATGTGGTGCTGTAAATACAGCTAAATTCTGTGCTGAATGTGGAAAACCACAGCCCGCTCCAAAAGCAAGTTGGACCTGCTCATGCGGTGCTGTAAATACAGGTAAATTCTGTGCTGAATGTGGAAATCCACAACCTGCTCCAAAGAAAACTTGGACATGTTCATGTGGTGCCGTAAATACAGGCAAATTCTGTGCTGAATGTGGTGCAAAACAACCTCAAGATTTACATTACAAATGTGATAAATGCGGTTGGGAACCTGAAGCAGGAGCAAAAATTCCAAAATTCTGTCCAGAATGTGGCGATCCAATAAATGAGAACGATTTAGTTTAGTTAGGAAAAAAACATGGACGAAAACGAACCTAAAATAGAAAAAACAAAAGAAGAAACAGATAGAAAATGTCCTGACTGTGGTGGCGTTATGGATTTTGATCCTGCTACAGGCGGATTGACTTGTCCATATTGTGGTCATCAAGAGGAAATAAAAGCAGGCAAAAAAGTTCAGCCTACTGACAAAAATTCAGATGGCAAAGATGAAGAAAATTGGCCAGAAGAAACAACAGTAAAAGAACAGGATTTTAGTCTTGCAGAAACAAAGGAAAACTGCGATTGGGGAACAGCCAAAAAAACCATTATTTGTAAATCTTGTGGTGCTGAATCAATATATGATGAAAATCAAATAGCAAATTCATGTCCTTATTGTGACTCTAACCAAGTCATGGAAGAAAAGGGCAAAAATCAGTTAGCACCTGGCGGGGTATGTACCTTTGCTATAAAATCTGATAAAGCAGAAGAAAATTTCAAAAAATGGATCAAAAATCAATTTTTTGCTCCAAATATTGTTCAGAAAAAAGCAAGAGCTGACTCATTTACAGGTGTATATATTCCATATTGGACATTTGATACAAATACATATTCAAAATATACTGCTCAATATGGTATCGACTATGAATCAGAAGACAGCGAAGGACATACAACAACCCACACTGATTGGTATGACACAAGAGGTAAATACAAAGAATTTATAGATGATTTTCCTGTCTGTGCAACAAAGAGATATGATAAAAAGTTATTAAAACAAATTCTTCCATTTGGTACAGAAAAAAGCAAACCATACAAACCTGAATATGTTGCAGGATTCATAGCAGAAAGATATACTATTGGATTAAAGGATGGTTGGGAAGAAGGGCAAAAAGGTATAACTGAACATCTAAAAGAAAAAATAGAGCAAGTTATAAAAAAAGAGAACGATGCAGACCATGTCAGACATCTCAATGTTACAACAATCTATAATGATTTGAAGTATAAATATCTACTGCTTCCTGTTTGGCTTTCATCATTCAAATATAAAGGAAAAATATATAACTTTATGGTAAATGGTGAAACAGGAAAAGTTGGCGGAGAATGTCCAGTCTCTGGTTGGAAAGTTGCTGGAGTTGTCCTTGGTATCATAATACTTCTTTGGCTTTTATTCCAATTTTTGGGTAGCTAAGATAAAAAAAAGTGGACTGTGAAAATTCACAGTCCACTTTTTTTTTATCTTATTTTTCTAATTCATAATAATCAGCTCTTTTGTTATCTTTTATAACAAGAAGTTTATTATTTCCTTCTATAAATGCAACTGGATAAGGCTTTGGAAGAGTCAATACTTTTTGCATAATACCATTTTTTCTCAAATATATATTGAATTCATTTCCCTTTTGAGCATAAACCCAAACTCTTCCATCATCAAAAATTTTCCCAGCCAAAGGTTGAATATTATTCATTATTTTTATCTTTTCATCATTCGAGATAAGATAAATTTCACTTTCTCCTCTTTGTGGAATAGTTCCCAATAAACATTGTGAAGAATCAGATGATAAATCAAGAGGTTTTATAACTCTTGAAGAACCATGCATTTTTTTAACATCTCCATTTTTATTTACTAAAAATATATAATTTACAAAACCATTATCTGTTGGATGTGGTCTATTTTTTATAACACATAGACAAGAATCTGACTCATTTGTCTTTATATAAGTTGTCATTAATTTTTTCAAACCATCTTTATTTTTAACTAATGTCTTTCCTGTTTGCTCTATAAGTCCATTTTGTGTATAGACATTAGTCATAGAAAATGGTTCTGTACATATATCTGTTATAACTACATCTTGTACATAATGTCCTGTATTCCATTTATCAAAATATGAATAGGCATTTGTATCACTAAAAAAAGCAAACGACGAAATTGGAGAAATTGCAAGTCCTTCTTGATCTTTTGCAGGATTTGAATATACTTCATTCCATCTATTTTTTTCTGTATTTAAAGTCCAAAGTTTTCCAGGATATTTAGAATATACAAGGGCATTACTTCCATTTGTTGAAATTGCAAATTTATCTATATCAGTAAAAGGACATGCTCCTTCTTTTACTATTTGTTTTTTAAATGGATCATATATATGCCAACTCAATTTTTTAGTTTTCTTATTTCTTCCAAAGAAAAAAATATCACCTGTTTTTGAAGCTACACTGGGTCCCAATAAACTATGTTTAATCTCTTCTTTTGTTTTCTGTTCAAGATTTTCTTTTGTAAAAGATGTAACTTCTTTTAATTCAATTTTTTTATCAGCTGCTAAAACGACCGATAACATACTAATAAAGCAAAACAATAAAACAGCTATTTTTTTCACAAGTAAAATCTCCTTTATTTAATTAATTCATAATAATCAGCTCTTTTGTTATCTTTTATAACAAGAAGTTTATTTATATTCTCCATAAATGCAATAGGATATGGTTTAGCAAGCGTCAAAACCTTTTGAAGGTTATTATTTTTAAATAAATATATATTAAATTCATTTCCTTTTTGAGCATAAAACCAAATTCTGCCATCTTTAAATATTTTACCAGATAAAGGATGTATATTTTCAGCTATTTTTCTCTTTTTATCATTTAAAACAAAGTAAACATCTCCGTCGCCTTGTTGTGAAGTTGTGCCAAATATACATTTAGAAGAATCAGATGATAAATCAAGAGGTCTTATCACTTTAGAACAACCATGTATTTTTTTAACATCTCCATTTCTATTGACTAAAAATATATAATTTACAAAACCTTTATCTGTTATTTGTGGTCTATTTGTTATAACACATAGACAATTATCAGCATCAGTTGTTCTTATATAAGTAGTCATCAATTTTTTTAAATCATCTTTATTTTTAACTAATGTCTTTCCAGTCTGCTCTATAAGATTATTTTGTGTATAAACATTTGTCATAGAAAACGGATTTACAGAAATATCTGTTATTACTACATCTTGTACATAATGTCCAGTATTCCACTTATCAAGATATGAATATGCATTTGTATCGCTAAAAAAAGAAAATGACGAAATTGGAGAAATTGCAAGCCCTTTCTTATTTTGTGCAGGATTTGAATAAACAGCTTTCCATTTATTTTTACTTGTATCCAAAATCCACAATTTACCTGGATATTTTGAATATACAAGAGCATTGCTTCCATTTGTAGAAATTGCAAATTTATCAAAATCTGTAAAAGGACATGTTCCTTCTTTAGTTATTTTCTTTTTAAATGGATCATATATATGCCATCTCAATTTTTTATTTATCTTATTTCTTCCAAAGAAAAAAATTTCACCTGTTTTTGATGCAAGACAAGGACCCAATATACTATGTTTTATTTGCTCTTTAGTTTTTTGTTCGAGGCTTTCTTTTGTAAAAGAAATAGATTCTTTTAATTCAACTTTTTTTTCAGCTGCTATTGCTGTCGAAAGCATAGATAATATACACAACAATAAAACGGCTATTATTTTTTTCATGTAAGAAATCCCCTTTTCTCTTTTATATAAATATGTTATTCTTTATTTATATATTAAAGCCTTTAAAATTATTCTAAATATATTATAAAAAAAAAGAGCGAATTTCCAAATTGTATATAATCCAATTTGGAGTCGCTCTGTAAAATCTAAATGTTAGCCTTCAAATTTTCTTGTTGAAGATACTGCTGGCCACCAATCCCAACTTATATGCATCTTTCCGTCTTCTGTTTTATAAGAGCTGACATAATTGCTGTGATCAGTAGAAATTGCCGTAATACCATAATCTGAAAGGTTCTTCAACTCTTCAGTCTGACATACTCCATCACTGTTGATATCCATCCAAAGTGCAAGTCCTTCAAGTTCTTTCCCTTCAACCCAACCATTTTTATCTGTATCACATACTAATGAAAGTTTTTCATAACCATCATCATATCCACCAGCTGTTCCAAAAAGCTGAAGAGCAGTTTCAACTTTACCATTTTCAGGCTTTACAAGAAGTGCATCTCCTGTATTTGGTGTTGTCCATTCTGTATAATCTACATTTCCATCACCAGTTATGTCAAAGAATTTTGCATATTGACTAAAGAACTTAGGAGCATGTTTTGTCCACATTCCAAAAGCTGTTGCAGGTGTGCTGTCATTGTCAAGATCAAGCATTATTGGGGAAGAATCATAAACATAAGATACAAGCTGATATACATCGCCACTCTTAGTTTCAACAACAGATGTTCCATTTGTTGCTACTATAACTCCATCGTTTAGTTCTACACTTTTATTTGCAGATGAAGCAACTTCGGTTGTAACATTACTTACTGGTGGAATTGTTGAATATGTTTCATTTGTCAAATCAATATAGTAATTAACTCCACCTTTAAGGTCTGTAAGTGTCTGAAGATAAGCCCATTCTTTATCTGTATAATCACTTCTTCTCCAACCACTATCCCAATCATTTTGAGTCATATTATGGTGTGAAGAACTCTCTGTTATTTCTCTATTTGCATAAACATGTATATATCTATGAGTTTGAGTATTATCAATTTTCTGAACAGTATTAACAGTTTTCGACTGCATCTTAGTTACAGTTCCTGCATAAACTGAACTACCAGCTAATATTGCTAATGCTGCTAAAGCTATTGCTAATTCTTTCTTCATAATAATCAACTCCTTTTAAAATTTAAATCTTTTTCTTGAGTATATAATAAAATACATATATTAAAAAAATATTACAAATTAATGACGAAATCGTCAAAAACATGTGAAAAAAATATCACAAAATAAAAAAGCTATAGCAAATTATTACTATAGCATAAAAATTCTACCCAAAAACATATATTCTTTTATTTTAGAAATTCAATTCCATCTGTGATTCAACATCCATATCTTGTTCATCACTATCATTCATGTTCAAACCATTTACTAATGCAAATCGTTTACATATTTTTCTTGCTTTTTCTTCTTCATCTGTTCCAATTTTAAATTTTAAAATATCTTTTAAAATCAACAATGAATCTTCAGGTGTTAAACTTTTATAAACTGTTGTTCCCCAACTATTTTTTGTTTTACCAGCACTTGTATAATAATCCCAAAATTTCATTTTAACAGCTTCAGATTTCTTTAATTCTATTCTATATTCACTATCTGCCAATATAAATTCAGAATCTCCATCTATCTCAACACCAGAAACTAAAAAGGCACCAAAAATAAATCTATCTTTTTCTTCGATACTTCTAAATTTTGTAGTCATGATTATAAGACTATCTTTCAAAGCACCAACAAGTTTAGAAGAATTAACTTTAATTCTCCACTTTTTTAACAATTCTCTTTCATTACAGATAAACATATCTGAATTTACAACTTTTTCAAATTCTTCTTCTGTTACTTCTCCATATAGAATTTTTTTACAAATACAATCTTGAGAATTGCAAATTTTACTACTTCTAACCTTACTTACATTATAATCTCTTTGCGAGCTACTGCATACATCAGTGTAACCTATTTTATCATCAATTTGTCCACCATCGCAATAATTAAACTTAATTGCCAGATTCTTTATAGATGAGGCTTTTGCACGAACTTTAGTTACT
>CADAWZ010000103.1 GCA_902791745.1 uncultured bacterium | reverse complement strand
TAGGCATTTAAAGTAGTTATTAGACTCAGATTTGGATGCAATTTTTGCAAAAATACCTACAATAGTAGGCATTTAAAGTAGTTATTAGACAAAAAGCAAGATTAAGATCATCGGTATAACCTACAATAGTAGGCATTTAAAGTAGTTATTAGACTATATACACAATGAAACTAAAAAATTTAACAACCTACAATAGTAGGCATTTAAAGTAGTTATTAGACATAATCTTCAAACAAACTCTTTTGATATGACCTACAATAGTAGGCATTTAAAGTAGTTATTAGACCATGAATTCAATAATTTTATTAAAGAAACCTACAATAGTAGGCATTTAAAGTAGTTATTAGACCCTTACGGGGTCAAAATACTACAGTATTATTAAAACACATTAAAAAAAACTTTATATAAGTTATTAACATTGTGTCTAATAACTACTTTTTTAAAAATTAAGACCAAGGTTTGCAAAATTAAGACCAAGGTTTGCAAAATTGAATCTTAATAAAAATATTTTCTTTTTTTATATTTATATTCCTTCTTTTATAAAAAAGCAAGTAGATACATAATTAATCTATATATTGCACTCAAAAATTGCTGTAATAAAAACTTTCTATAAAAAAGATATTATTTTTTCTAAAAAAAACTTTACATTATTTGCAATTTAGATTATAATAATGTGAATTTTGATAATTAGAAAGTGAATTAAAATAATGAATGCACCTATTGGAGTTCTTGATTCAGGTGTGGGCGGTCTTTCTGTTTTAAAAGAAATAAAAAATATTCTTCCAAATGAGCATATAATTTATTTTGGAGATACTGCAAATGTGCCTTATGGAAGTAAATCACCGTCTCAAATAAGACTTTTTGTCTTTGAAATTTTGAAATATTTAAAATCCCAGAATGTTAAAGCTGTTGTTTTTGCTTGTAATACATCTTCAGCAGTTGTTTTAGATAAAGCACAACCCTGTTTTGATTTTCCAATAATTGGAGTGATAAAGCCAGGAATCAAAGAAGCATTAAAGGTCATGAAGACTGAAAAAGCAGGATTATTTGCAAATAATGTTACTGTTGAAAGTGGAGTGCATGATAAAATTATGTCTGAAATGTCAGGTGGTAAACATGGGGTTATTGGCAAGGCATGTCCTGATTTTGTATCACTTGTTGAAATTGGTTTGACAAAAGGAGCAGAAGTTGAAAGATGTGTAAATAAATATTTTTCAGCTTTTGATAATGTCGATTTGGATACATTGATATTGGGCTGTACACATTATCCATTTCTTGAAGAAGAAATAAAAAAGGTTTGTAAAGATAAAATTACAATAATAAATCCAGCAAAAGAGACTGCAAAAGAATTAGCTAAGATATTAAAAGAAAATAAATTGGAAAATAAAAGTGAAAATAAAGAATCAGATATTTATTGTGTAAGTGCTGAGCCAGAAAAATTTAGAAATACTGCTTCAATTTTATTGGGTAGAGATATTGGAGAAGTTAAATTAGTTATATTTTAAAAAAGAGGCTGTGAAAAAATATTTACTTTTTTCACAGCCCTTTTTTAAATCTATTTTTTGTTTTCCAGTGGTTTCACAATCATGCCCTTTTTGAGCGAATAATGAAATTCTTCACAGCTATGTGAAGATGGGGAAGGACAGTAAATAACCAAATCTGATGAACTTAATTTTAATTTATATTCTTTGCCACAAAGTGGACATTTAGGTATTGCTTTTATATAATTGGGAACTAAATCTTCAATTTTGGAAGGTAATTTTTTCTTATCTTCTTGATATCTTTTTGCAACTTGGACAATTCCAGTCATATATTTTCCACACAATTCGCTTTTTGTTTCAATATTTATTTGACTTGCAACAGAATTCATCCATGCCCATTCTACATTTTTCATTTCTATTTTTTCTACTTTGTAGAGTGAAGGATCTGGAACTGATAATACATATGATTTTAAATTGTTTGAAACTTTATATATAAATGGTTTTCCTGTTGCAGGATCATCGGGAAAAACAATTCTTTCACTTTCTTTTTTTACATCGCTGTTAAATATGTAGTTTAAATCCTTTAGGCTTTGTGGATAGTTTCCAGTACTCATATAATAAAATTCCACATAACTTTGAATGGCACTCATTTTTTTCATGCATTCAATAATTTTTTGATTTGATTCATTAGCATTTCCACAAAAAGGAACCAATAAAAATAAAAACATTATAAGTAAAAATTTTATATTTTTCATAATAAATTTTTCTCCAAAAAATAAGGGTGGGAAGAAATTCCACACCCTCATAAATTTATTTACTGTCCCATCCAATAATCTTTTAGCCAATGACTTCTTGTTGGATGGCGGAGTTTACGAAGTGCTTTTGCTTCGATTTGTCTTATTCTTTCTCTCGTAACTCCAAATTCTTGTCCAACTTCTTCAAGAGTTCGAGGTCTTCCGTCTTCAAGTCCAAATCTTAATTGCAAAACTTTTTTCTCTCTTGAAGTCAGATATTGTAGAACATCTTCCATTTTTTCACGTAAGAGAAGCGAAGATGCTGCATCTGCAGGAGCTATTGCATCTGAGTCTTCTATAAAATCACCCAAATGAGAATCTTCTTCTTCACCAATAGGAGTTTCAAGTGAGATTGGTTCTTGAAGAACTTTCATAATATCTCTAACTCTTTCTTGTGAATATTTTTCCCTTTTTTGGATTTCTTCAACAATTTTTGGATGATTCATTGGAAGTAAATCCCCATGAGGATTTTCAAATTTTGAAATTTGGATTCTTATTTCTTCCTTGTCAACAGGGAACATCTCTCTTGTTATTTCTTCAACAGAAGGATCTCTACCATTTTCTTGTAAAAGATGTCTTGAAACTTTTACAAGTCGATTCATTGTTTCAACCATATGGACAGGAATTCTTATTGTACGAGCTTGATCTGCCAAAGCTCTTGTTATTGCTTGTCTTATCCACCAAGTTGCATAAGTACTGAATTTATAACCTTTGCGATGGTTAAATTTTTCCACAGCCCTTATAAGACCAAGATTTCCCTCTTGTATTAAGTCTAAAAATAACATTCCTCTACTGACATATTTTTTAGCTATACTTACGACTAAACGCAAATTTGCTTCAATTAAAGCTCTCTTTGCTTTTTGGCCTGAAGCCTTTATCTTTTGAAGTGCTTGTATATGTGTATAATTTTCAATATCGCCAATTTTTTTAAGATGTTCCATATATTGATTGAAAGCTGAATTCCAAGCATCTGAAATAGGTTTATTGCCATCGAGAATATCAAGCCTCTCTTCTGGAAAATGCGATGAAAATCGAGCATGTTTTACTTTTTCAAGTAATTGATTTTCTTCAGAAGGGGCAGCATAAGAATCAGGCTCTTCTTCACTTTCAAATAATTCATCTCTATCTTTGTGACGAATATCACTTACTTTAGAAAAATCAACACCAAATTTAGAAGAAAAATCATTGCAAACAATATCCCAAATATCATTAATCATAACGAGGTTTTTGCTTGCATTTTCTCCTTCTTCTATTTTTATGGCTTTTTCTGTCTCTTCTTCTTGTGAGAGAAGAGGAACTCTGCCTATTTCCTTTAGATACATTCTTACTGGATCATCTATTGCGATTCCACCAGACCAAGCATCTTCATCAGAAGAAATATCGGTATCTGTTTCTTCTGCACCTTTTGACTCGACAATTTCTATACCTTCATGGACGAGACGCTCTAAAATATCTTCAAGTTGTTCTGGACTTATGTCTGCTTTTACTGAAAGAATATCTATTATTTCTTCATAAGTTAAAACACCTTTTTTACGTCCTTCCTCAAGGATTTTTTTGACCTCGGGAGATGGCTCGGTAAGAATAGGATCTGGAATAGTCACTGGAACAGTTGATGGTACCCCTTCTGATTTATCTTTTTTCATGTTTTTCTCCCTTTAAAATGACGATAAAGCTGTTGATATTCTATAAATCGTTCATCATTTCGATCTATTGTATTGTTTATCAAAGCTTCTTCAACTTCTTTTTTTATTACAGCGAATTTTTCTCTTAAAAACATGTCAGATAATTTTTCTTTTAATTCATCTATAAAAATTTTCGCTGAATCTTCATTATCTATTCCACTATTTTCAAAAATTAACAATTCAATTATTTTATTTATTAATCCTTCTTCTTCAGCATAAGCAGAAAAATCTTCCATTGTTAAAGGAGTATTTGGATTAAGTGTAATTAAAATATCATAAATTTTTTTTAAATTTTTATCTTTAAATGTTACTGAATTCATTATATCTTCAACTTCTGGAAGCAATTTTGGATAATGCAATAACATAGATAAAATTTTTTCTTCTATAGAAGAGGTATTTGAGTTTTTGAAAAAATTTTTAGGAGCAATTTCTGTTTTTCCTGAAATCATCTTTCTCAATACTTCTTCTGATGTCTGCGATTCTTCAGATATCTTTTTTATATATTCAGATACAATTACAGGATCATTTAATTGTATTAAATGTGCAAGAGTTTTATTTGCAAATTCAGATTTTCCTGTTGGAGTAGTTAAATCATATTTTTCTTTTAATTCACTTATATAAAAATCCATTATATCAAGTGAATTTTCGAGAATTTTATCTATCCCTTCATTGCCAAATTCTCTTACAAATAAATCTGGATCATAACCTTCTGGTAAAATAGCTACCTTAGGGGTTATGCCAACATTATAGAAAATTTCTAAATTTCTATCTGAAGCAGATTTTCCAGCTGAATCGGAATCATACATTAAAATGACATTTGAAGTGAATTTTCTCAAAAGAGATGCCTGCATTGATGTTAAAGATGTCCCCATTGAAGCACAAGCATTATTTATTCCATGTTGCCAAAGAGAAATCATATCAAAATATCCTTCAACAACTATGGCACAATTTTTTTTCTGAATATATGCTTTTGATAAATTCAAACCAAAAAAATTTTTACCTTTTGAAAAAATAACAGTTTCTTGGGAATTTATATATTTAGAATAATTGCTATCAAGAGTTCTTCCACCCATTGCAACAAATTTACCTAAATAATTGACGATTGGAATAGTTATTCTTCCCCTAAAACAATCCGAAATATTTCCATCATCATATTTTACAGCCATTCCCGAATCGAGTATATCGTCAAGGGCGTATCCTTTTTGCTGTAGATAATATACTAAATTTGATTTTCCTATTGGAGAACAGCCTATGCCAAAACGCCTAATTGTTTCTTTAGATATACCTCTTTTTGAAAGATATTCAAAATTATTTTGAAAATTTCCAGACTGTAAATTATTAAAATAAAATAGAGCAGATTCTCTTATTATTTTCTCTATATTTTCAGCTTTTATTTGTTCAGGTGATTTTTCAACAGAAATATCAATTTGAATTCCAGCCTTTGAGGCAACTTTTTTAAGTGCTTCTTTAAATGAAATATTTTCGGCTTTCATAACAAAATTTATTGCATTTCCGCCAACGCCACAGCCAAAACAATGGAAAAATCCTTTTTCACTATTTACAGAAAGGGAAGGGTCTCTGTCATTGTGAAAAGGACATACTCCAGCATATCTTTTTCCAACTCTTTTTAACTGTATGTAATCTGAAATTACATCTTCTATTTTTACTGCTTTTAAAACTTCATCTAATTTTTCTTTTAATTGTTCATTCATGAATTTTCATGCTTTATAATTGAAAAATCCCAAACTTTTGGAATAAAGATTTCTTCATAAGTATAAATTGCAAAAGAATCACTCATTCCAGATATATAATCTGAAATACTTCTTTCAATAGATATATTATCATTTAAATAGTCTTTGGGAATTTTATTAGTATTTTTTCTAAAATATTCAAACATACTTTCAAGCATTCTTCTTGCTTTTACTTCTTCTAATTTTGCATAAGGATCAGTATAGACTCTTTCAAACATAAAATCTTTTAAGATATTCAAACATTTATACATTTTGTCACTCATGTATATATCGTCTTTATCTGTACTCATATTTATGATATCAGAAATAAGAGCATTTAATCGTTGAGAAGATGTTGAGCCAATTTCTTTTACAGCTTCTTTTGGAAGTTCTGATTCTTTTATAATTCCTGCCATAATTGAATCATCTATATCATGATTTAAATATCCAACTCTGTCTGATATTCTGATTATTCTACCTTCTAAGGTCTCTGGCATAAATGATTTATCTGAATCATCTGCTTTTAAATCAGCTCTTCCTTTTGTATGTTTTAAAATTCCGTCTCTTACTTCGTAAGTCAAATTTAATCCCTTTCTGTCATTTTCGAGATAATCTACTACTCTAAGAGATTGTTCATTATGTCTAAAATGTTCATTAGGAGATATTGATGTTAAAATTGAATCGAGAATTTCTTCTCCTGCATGTCCAAATGGAGCATGACCTAAGTCATGTCCAAGTCCTATTGCTTCTGTTAAATCTTCGTTTAAATTTAAAGCTCTTGCAATAGACCTTCCTATTTGTGTAACTTCAAGTGTATGTGTAAGTCTTGTTCTAAAGTAATCGCCTTCAGGATATATGAAACATTGTGTTTTGTGTTTAAGTCTTTTAAATGCTTTTGAATATAGGATTCTATCTCTATCCCTTTGAAAATCTGTTCTTGCTGAACATTTTTCTTCAAAAGTTTTTCTACCTTTGGAATTTACGGAAAGACAGGCTTTTTTAGATAGAAGTAAAACTTCTCTTTTTTCAAATCTTTCTCTTATTGAAAGATTATCAAATATAGACACAAAATCACCTCATTTCCCTTTTATTTCTTTCATTTATTGACAAAGAAAATAATATACAAAATTTAATTCTATATATAGTCTATTCCTAATTTTAAAGGCTTGTGCTAGTTGATTCAAAAAAAATAAGTAAATATAAAAAGTTGTTGAAAACTATCCAGTACATGCCTGTATACTGTCACTTTGTCATTGCGAGGCTTTAAAAATAGTTAAAAACTCTAACGAGTTTTTAAAACCTTACCCTCACAAGGAGTGAACCGTTCACAATCTAAGCCTGTAGTAAATTATTATTTACTTAAAAATTGAGTCGATCGGCTCTGTTTAGAATGCTGTACTTGATCTATTTCATAAATTACTAAATTTAAATTAAGCGGTTGATATTGCCACGGTCGCACAGCTTCCTCGCAATGATAACGCCTCTAAATAGTGCTTGTTTGGATAGATATTAAAATATTAATTAACTAACACAACGAGTTAATTTTAATTTAATTCTGCACTATTTAGCCAATTTTATAAACTTTTTGTAGAAAAAACTGTCTTACTATCAATTAGCCAATTTTGTGCAATATAAGATAGTGAACGATATCCATTTTTCTATAGTAGTTTCGTACAAATTGTACTAAGAAAAAGAATGGCTGTTTTGGAAATGTAGATAATTACTTTGAGGTAAAAATGGCCTAGTGAACATCTTATATCCAAAAATTGGCGTAAATAGAAAAATAGTAATTTAAATTTGTATAAATAGAGTTTATCAACGCACCCTAAACAAGATAAATGTTATTTTTGTTTTGAAAAAGCGAACGACATCACTCGTATTTCGAGTGTTTAAAGTGAGCTTTTTATAACAAAATAACATTTTGCACAATATGTAAAATATACTGAAAAACTAATTATATTTAAAAAGTTGCTCAAGAAAAAAATATTTTCCTCACTTTTTATATGGACATTGAAATTTTCTACATACATCAGGGCGTTTGTTGTAAATTGAACACGATTTATCTTTATTTAGATAAGAACATTTATTATTTATCCAAACTTGAATATTTTCTTTGTCAATTCTTTTTACATCTACTCCTTCATGATATGCAAGCCATTTTATCCAATCCTTATCTTTTACTCCTGTCAATATAATAAAAAATTTTTCACAACAGTGGTCTTTACATTTAGCACAAGGAAGTTCTTCAAAATTAATTTTTTTTGGGAACATTGTATTTTCCCCATAAATTATAAATTCTAAGTCTGCACATGATTTCTTCTAAGAATTCTCCATCAGATGGATTTAAAGTTACATATTCAAAAGAAAAATAGTTATTGTCCATATTTGATTTTCTTATATAAATTGGATTATTAAATAATGAATTTAATTGTTCTCTCAAAGTCCAATCAACACATTCTATATAAAATATTCCATCTTCTGCTAATGTAACTCTTGAAACAAGTGTCTCTTCATCTGGAACATATCCAACATTGCTTCTTACAAGATTATAAATCAAAATTTCACGCATATTAACCCTTCATTTGATTAAATAAATATTCTATATAAGAGAACATCGAGCGATCATAATCATATAGTTGATCATGACTGAAAAAATAAGAGGTAGGACATTCATCTTTTTGTCTTAAAAACGATTCAATTGATTGAGCAAAATATCTTGATGGAGTGCTTGCAGAAAATAAATCTTGGAATAGATGACCAGGGGTTCTATCTCTGCATAATTGCCAACTGCTCAAAACAGCAGGAGATTTTTCTGAAGAAAAATCTTCTCCTCCAAGTGCATGATCGAAAGCAACAGCCATATAAAGTCGAGGTGCAATAAATAATTCATTTGAATTTAAAGAACTTGGAAGGATAAAACAAGTTTTTTCGTTCTTTGAATATCTTCCTAAATTTCCGTTTAAACCATTTGGAAGAATTTTTATACCAAAATCAGCACATAATTTTAACACTTTTTTCCCATAAAATGAAAGATAATATATGAGCATTGAATGTTCATAATCTCCAAAAGCATTTACAGGAATCATAGCATTTAAAATTTCCGTTTCTGAAATAGAGGAATCTATTTTGGGGATAGATATAGTCTCAAAAGATGCTGCTTTTGGTTCTTCAGGATTGACTTCATCCACTGCTCCAAGCTGTAAAAATTTCTCATCTGTAGCAATTAAGAATCCTTCATCAAATGAAAGTAAAGAATTCCAAGCTGATTCTTTTTTCTCAATATTTTGCTCTTTTTGTGCTTTAATCTCTTTTTTAGGTTTTTCTGAAATAATTATTTTTTCTTGTGATTTAGAAGTTGATTCTTTCTTTCTTTTGTCTATTTTTTCATTTTGTGATTCTGAGCTGTTTTTAGTCTCAGTCTCTGTGTTATTTGTTTCATCAAAAGAAATCTTATTGGGCTCTTTTCCAAATTTAGTTATATTGGAATCTTCTTCAGAATATTGATTTTCTTTATCATTTTCAATATTAGATGTATTTTCTAAAATAGATTCAGTTTTGTTCTCATCAATATTTAAGTTATTTTCAGTTCCCAGTTCTTGATTTACAATATTATTATTTGAAGAATTTTCTGATATTGGTGTTTGTTCTGTATTTATTTTTTGTTTCTGTTCTTGATATGTATTACTTACTGATTCTGAAGTTGGAAAGTTTTTGACATAAGACATCATAGCTGCGAGATTAGGTGGTTTCCTATCTTGAGAATCAGAATCGTCATCACTTTGTTTAAATGACTCAAAAGCAGAAGACCCCCCTCCTCTAAAATCTCCTAAATCCATTCCTCCCATCATATCATCTCCAGAAAAAGCTGTGTCTGTGCCAATATTGGAACCAGCTGCTTTTGATGCTTTAGATGTTTTTGCTTTGGATTCATGATGTTGTGCCTTGTGAAGCATATTATTAGCTCTTAAAGCATTGTCTGTAAATTGCTTCATTGAAGGATTTAAATCAAAAAAAATTGATTCCATAAGATTTTTTCCTTAATTAACTATTTAACGCCTCATTCCTGGTGGTGGCGGAGGCGGTGGTGGTAATCCTCCTCCCATTCCTGGTGGTGGCGGAGGCGGTGGTGGTAATCCTCCTCCCATTGCTGGTGGAGGTGGTGGTGCCATACTCGGCATTTGCGGAGGCGGTGGCGGTGCCATACTCGGCATTTGCGGAGGCGGTGGTGGTGCCATACTCGGCATTTGCGGAGGCGGTGGCGGTGCCATACTCGGCATTTGCGGAGGCGGTGGCGGTGCCATACCTGGCATTTGCGGAGGTGATGGCGGTGCCATGCTCGGCATTTGCGGAGGTGGTGGCGGTGCCATGCTCGGCATTTGCGGAGGTGGTGGCGGTGCCATACTCGGCATTTGCGGAGGCGGTGGCGGTGCCATACTCGGCATTTGCGGAGGTGGTGGCGGTGCAGAGGTGGTGGCGGTGCCATACTCGGCATTTGCGGAGGCGGTGGTGCCATGCTCGGCATTTGCGGAGGTGATGGCGTTCCTGGCATTTGTGGTGGTGTCATTCTCGGCATTTGCGGAGGTGGTGGCGTTCCTGGCATTTGTGGTGGCGTCATTCTCGGCATTTGCGGCGGTGGTGCCATACCTGGCATGCGAGGAGGCGTCATACTTGGCATTTGCGGAGGCATCATTTGTTGATTATTTTGCATATTTGGCATTTGATTAGCCATAGCCAAACCATCTTCAGGACCTATATTTGGCATTTTGTATACTTTTAAAGAACTTAATTTTTTCTTATCTATTGTTCTTGCTTGTGTTATTTCAGAATATTGATTAGTCGATTGTATATTTTTAGATGATTTGAATTCTACTGAAGAAATAAGTGGTTGTGTTGCATATTTGGGTTGATTAAAATTGGCTGTAGGTTGTAAATAATCATCATTTTTAAATACAAATTTTGTATCTGCATAGTTATTATCATAATTATTGTAATTATATTGGTATGCCAATTCTTCAACCCAATAAGAATATCTTTCACTTATAGATGTAATAATTGAATTTTCTGGTTTTATTTGTTTAAATCCAGCAGCTTTTATAAGTTGTGAAGGAGATATATTTTCTTCTAATGCTACTTTTGCTGCAATAGCAGAACCTAAACATACAATAGAAGGAGAATCAGAAAATTCTATTGGTCTATTGAATATATTTGCTAAAAATTGTACAAAAAATGACCATTGGGTAGAGCTGTTTATAAATTTGATTTTTTTAAATCTTCCATTGATAGACTGCATTAATTTATATATATTATAAATACAAAAAGCAGTGCTTTCAAAAATTGAGGCCATAAAATCAAAGGAGGAGCTTTTGTAGTCCATACCTATAAATGTTCCTCTTATGAAGCCGTCCCAAAAAGGAGTTCTTTCACCATGGAAAAATGGAAAACAAGATAAGTTACTCGGATTTGAAAATCTTTTTTCCATCTCTGTTTTAAATATTTCTGGGTCTACACCACTTGAAAAAAATGTTTTTAAAAAATGGCGTATAATTCCATTTCCTGAATTTGTTACACCGCCCCATATATATATCATCTCATCTGCAAGTGAATACCAAAGAGCTGGATCAATTTTTGGAAGAGAATTTGATAAAACTTGCATGGAGGTGCAGTAATCCATATGGATACATATTTCTTCAGAAGGGCTAACGCTTGAAGCTAAATTTACTGCTGCTATAGACGACATTCCTAAAACAACAGGAACTTTTCCTCCTAATCCACATTTTTTTGCAATATCTGGAGATAGCCATCCAATAATTTCATAAGGAGATTTTACTGTTGGCAATTTAGCTTCAGTAATTTCAAGAATTTTTAAAGCGTCAAAGCTCCAATATTTATCATTTATATCGAATAATCCAGAAAGAGAGGCAGTGGCTACATCTTCAACAAATTGTTTTGTCAAAATAGCGATTAAATAACTTTTTAAAGAGAGGAATTTGTAAGATTCAACAAATTTGTCATATTCTCTTAATTTTGAAAAATACATTCGCTTAAATGGAAAAGCAGAAGATATTGGACAACCTGTTCTTTTATGTAGTTCTTCTTCTTTACCCTCAAAAATTTTATTTTCATTTTTTGTAAAGTTTTTGCTATCACTCCAGAGAGAAATTAATGACAATGGATTATTGTTTTTGTCTACACAGACATAAGAATAAGGTTCCGCAGAAATACAAAGCGCAGAGACAGTACCAGGTTTTGATTTCATCTTCATCAAAAGTCTTCTAATGCTGTCTATAAACATGGTTACTATATCTTCAGGATGTATTTCATCTGAATAATTAGATAGAGGAACGAAAACATGAGCTACAGTTTTTAAATTATCATCAAAAAGGCAAGAATCTATTCCAGATGAACTTATATTTACTGTCAATATGTATTTTGGCATGACCCACTCTTTCATAATAAAAAAAAATTATAAAAATATTTTCTTTGAATTTATTATTAATCCTTTGAATTTATCTTGTTAAATAGTTTCAAAAGTGTAATAATTTTAAAAAAAAATCGTCTTATTATAACAAAGGTTTAATAACACTTTCAAAAGAATTTAAAAAGTATTATAGGAAGGGGTAAAAAATCATGAAAAAAATTTATAATCTTTTTTATGTAAGTCTTTTTATTTTATTTGCATTTACTATTCAGGCTTATGCAAATAATGATTTCAATTTAGTTGCTGCAAAACAGACTAAAAAACAAAAAATGAATAAAAAAAGTCAAGTGAAAGGAAAAAATAAAGTGGTTACAACAGAAAGTGGTCTTAAATATGAAGATATAAAAGTAGGAACAGGAGCATCTCCAAAGGTAGGAGATATGGTTTCTGTACATTATGTGGGAACTTTTGAAAATGGTGAGAAATTTGATTCAAGTAGAGATAGAGGAACACCTTTTAAATTTAGACTTGGAATGAGACAAGTTATTCCAGGATGGGATGAAGGTGTTGCAACAATGAAAATTGGCGGACAGAGAAGACTCATAGTTCCAGGTCATTTGGCTTATGGACCAAGAGGAATACAGGATAGACGTACAGGACAATATATAATTCCTCCAAATGCAACACTTGTTTTTGATGTTGAACTTCTCGGAATAAATGAATAATTTTATAAAAAGGAATGTGAAATATGTCAAAAATAATAAAAATATTTGTTTTTGTATTTGCATTTATTGGATTTTTGGCTTTTCCACAGATTGCTTCTGCACAATGGCCTTCTGATATTGAAAGTGGAAGTGGTTCAGGACAACAAGTAAAACAACCACAAAAAACAGTTAATACACAATCCAGAAGCAATTTTTCCCAAAAGGCTTCTCAAAAGGGAATGATTCCTGTAAGCAAATTTGGAATGAATTTTCAATTTCCTGCTTCATGGATGACAACAGATGAAGGAATTCAAGAACCTATATTATTTGTTGGATTTCTTCCTTTAGCAGATAACAATTTTAGAGATAATATTGTTATCTGTGGAGAAAATTTATCACAACAAATGAATGCACAAGAATATTTTGATTTGAATTTGCAACAGTTACAAGGCATTAAAATATTAAATAAGGGAAAATTAACTATAGATGGATATGAAGGAAGAGTAATTAAATATGTTGCAGATATTCAAGGTGGTTCACTTCAACAAGAACAAATTTACATTGTTGTTGGAAATAGGGGATATGTGATAACAATTTCAAGTCTTCCTGATAGATTTGAAAAATCGAGAAAAGATGCTTATAGAGTTGTAAATACAATAACTTTTTAACAATATAAAAAAAGATGAGATGTAATAATCACCTCATCTTTTTTTATATGTGAAAATAGATTTGCATTAAATTAGATGTTATTATTAATTCAAAAGTTATATAATAGTACACATAGTCAATTATTTAATTGCCAAGTTAATAAAAAGGTATTTAATCATTATACAAAGAAATTAAAAAAGTTAAAATTATAATATAAATGAGGATATTATGAAGAAAATTGCAATTTCACTTTTTGCATTTCTTATTTTTTTTTCAACTTCTTATGCATCTGATAAAAATTTAAGTACAAAATCTTACACATCTTCTAATGGTTCAATCTTCTAATGGTTCAACAACTACTGTAATTTCAAATAGAGAAGCACAAGCTGAGAGTAAATTTATAGAAAAATTTAGGCAAGATGGAGTTTACAAAAATTATACAAAATTATCTCCTAATAAGACATCAACATTGAATAAGAGAGAAATACTTCCTACACCTAATTCAATAAGATATGGTTTGACATCAAATGATTTTGTTGGTGGAAGAGTTTTAGAACCTATATATATTGTTTTAAGAGATGGTACTGAAATGGATATTGCCCCAATAATAATGGCTGAATCACAAAAAAATAATGTTGATCCTCTTTTGATAAAAACTATCATAAAATACGAGTCAGGATTTTGTCCTTTTGCAGTTTCACCAGTTGGAGCAGGTGGATTAATGCAATTAATGCCAGATACTGCACGAGGACTTGGAGTATCTGATATTTTTTCACCAGAACAAAATATTGCAGCAGGAACATTATATATAAGAAGGCAACTTGATGCTTTTAATAATAATATAGCTTTTGCTTTAGCAGCTTATAATGCTGGACCAGGAGCTGTTCAAGCATATGGTGGAGTTCCTCCTTATTCAGAAACTATAAATTATGTAAACATGATTATTGCAGATTACACAAAAAGTGGAGGTACTTCTGCAAGAACAAAAATAAAGAAAAAAGTAGAAGCACCGAAAAAACGTCATGTCGATGTTTTTTCTACACTTGATAGAATGAAACAGTTGACTTCTACAGAAACAGAAGAGTAGTTAGGATTGGAAAATATGATGTTTAAAAAAATATTTTATTTATTTATTTTTCTTTGTATTACTTCTTATTTTTCTATAGATTCATTGCAGGCTCAAGATAAGACTGAGGTTACACAACAAAAAACAGATAAAGAAAAAAAATCTGACGGTGATACCGTTGGAACAGTAACTGAATCTAAAGATAAAGTAGACAATGAAAAAGAAGATATTTTAGATGATAATGATAATTCTTCAGATGATGAAGATGTAAAAATAGAACAAAAAGAAGAGAAAAATATTGATGCACAAAGTGAAGAAAAAAAGTCTAAACTTGATAAAAAGGCACAAAGAAAAGCAGAAAGACAGGCACGAAGAGAAAAAAGACAAAAGATAAGACAGGCTAAAATTGATAAAATTTCACTTGAAGCTAAGACAGATAGAAAAGCAAGAAAAGCAAAGACTATAAAAGAGAAAAAAGCCAAAAGAGCAAAGATAAGAGCCGAACGCAGAGCAAGAAAAAATAAAAATGAACAATTTGTTGAAAATACAAACAAACAAGAAGATTCAGTTGAAAAAATAGAAAACAAGCAAGAGCTTGATCCTATTCCAAATCCTCAGAAATCGAGTATTCTTGTTGAGGTAACTCCTTCTCTTAAATTGAGAAAATTATATCCTTCTTCATTTATTTTTAAGTCACCAGACGCATGTTTTGGAAATTCAAATTGTATTGTAACATTAAAAGATGGAGTTATTTCTGAATCAAGTAAATCAGTTTTAGAATCGTCAAATATGTTTTTTGTAAAGATTGATATATCTCAAAAACCATTGGATATTTCAAGTTCTGCAGATTCCATTTTGTCTTCTTTTGATAAATTTGTTATTTCGGAAGGTCCTTCTATTAGACACAGAATAAAGGGAGTTATATTTGATGCTTTTTCTGATTTCGAACAGTCTCAATGGAAGGGACATGAAGAAGAATTAAATATCTATTTTTCAACACTTGCAAAAGATATTAAAAAGAAGAATAAAGATTTGTTGGTAGGAGGAATAGGTTTTAATTCTGTTTTTGAAGGTCTTGGAGAATATAAAAATTCTTCAGCTGAAATAAAAAGTTTTTTAGATTATATATCAAGACTTAAAATTCCTTGCGATTTTATATATATCAATACAGGTAATTTAATGCCATACAATTATTTTTTGGAACCTGCATTTTTAAAAAGTAAAATATTACCTGAATATTCAGATTTGAAATTGAAAATATATGTTTCCGTATCGGATTTTATTTCAAAATCCTCTGATAAAGATATGGGAATTACACTTGCTTTTCAAAATGCAATATGTGCTTTAAAATCAGAAGCTGATTTTGTAGAGCTTCCAGATTCTGTCAATGGTGAAATAGCAAAAAGCACATTTGGAAGATTTTTTGCAAATGAAGTAAATTATTGTGAATTAAACGATACTAAAGGTCTTGATAGACTTTCGTTTGTTGCACAATCTGCAAAAACAGATTCTGAATTTGTGATTATATTTGCTGTTTCCAATCCTTCTAAATGGATAAATGAAAATTCAGATTCAGATGAAATTTTTGTTAAAAAATTTGAAGAAGAATACAGAGTTTTAGTACATAAATTTACAGATGGATTTTTTTCACCAGAATATACCCGATTTAGAATGAGTTTGACAGATTGTGATTGGTCTGGTAAAAGTGTAAAAATGGAAAGATTTTTGATTAAAGCAGACGGTTCTTGTTCTCTTGTTGAAGAAGAGAATATGGAAGGAAGGTCTGAATATTTCTTTAATAAATCGATATCTTCTCCAAGTGTTATGGTTATAAGATTTTCTCTTTCTGAAAAGAAATTAGAAGAGAATAAATCTGAAGATGAGGTAGAGAAAAAAGATGAGTAGTAAAATTTCATTGGAAGATGGTAAAAAATTGTTGTCAATGTCAAGGACTGTTTTAGAAGATTTTTTGAGAAATAGAGTTAAGACAGTTTTTTCAGAGTCTGCTGTTTCTGAGTCTTTAAGAGAAAATTGTGGTATGTTTGTAACACTTCATAAGAAGGGAAATTTAAGAGGTTGTATTGGATATATTGAAGGAATTATGCCATTATATCAAGCTGTTTCTGATTTAACACTTGCTTCAGCATTTAATGATCCTCGATTTCCACCTGTTTCTATTTCTGAATTTTCAGATATTGATATTGAAATTTCAGTCTTGA
>CADAWZ010000102.1 GCA_902791745.1 uncultured bacterium | reverse complement strand
ATTAATGTAGTAAATTAATTTTATCTGAAATTTGACAAAAGATTAATATTTCCTTTTTTTAAAAAAAATAGGCAGGAATATTTTTTAAAAATAAAATAATAATATATAAGCCTTGATTATACTATTATATTTTAAGGAAATTTGAACAATGATAAAAAAAGTTGATCACATTGGAATTGCTACTTCTAATCTTGAAGAGATTAGGGAGCTATACAAACATATATTGCCAGATGTAGAACCTTCTGAGCATGTAGTTGAAAGCCAAAAATCTAAGATGTTATGTTATGATGTTGCAGGAGTTCATCTTGAATTTCTTGAGCCAACATCAGATGACAGTCCTATTGCTAAATTTCTTGCAAAGGGAAGAAAAGGAATGCATCATATTTGTTTTGAAACTGATGACATCAAAGCTGATATTGAAAAAATGGCTTCTGAGGGTTGCAAACTTATTGACAAAGAACCAAGAGAAGGTATGAATAATACAAAAGTTGCCTTTATACATCCTGCTTCATGTGGTGCTGTTTTAACGGAACTTTGTCAAAAAAGTTAAATGCCTAAAACAAACTTCCTCCTAATACTGTTTTACAGGATAATTAGGGAGGGTAGGGGGATAAAAAATGGATAATGAAAAAATAAAAGGTATGCCAGGAGTTACTCCAAAAGATGTCAGAGCCATACTCGATATTTTATCTGTAAATCCTGACAGACCGCTTTATATACATGATGTTTGGTGCAAAAGATGTGGAATTTGCATTGCAATGTGTCCACATAATGCACTTGAAAAGGGACCAGATGGTGTTCCTGTTGTTATTGATGAAAAATGTAAAAGATGTGGAATGTGCGAACTTCGCTGTCCAGATCTTGCCATAACTCTTTTACAGACAAGAAATTAATGGGGTTTAATCATGAAAGTAAAAAATATACCTTATTATGGGGCTTCAAGGATTGTAAGAGATATTAGTTGCGATATAAGAGAAAGCGACTATATCCCTGCTTTTATTCAGGGAAATGAAGCATGTGTTGAGGCCGCTATTATGGCAAATTTAGGATTTTATGGTGGTTATCCTATAACTCCTTCTTCCGAAATTGCTGAAATGTTTTCTCGTCGGCTTCCACAGGACGGAAAAGTTTTTATTCAAATGGAAGATGAAATTGCCAGTATTGCTTCTTGCATTGGTGCTTCAATTGGTGGATTAAAATCTATGACAGCTACAAGTGGACCTGGATTTTCACTTATGCAGGAAAATATAGGATATGCTGTTATGGCTGAAATTCCAGTTGTAATTGTGGATGTTCAGAGATTGGGTCCAAGTACAGGAGCTGCTTCAAGTCCTGCTCAAGGAGATGTAATGCAGGCAAGGTGGGGAACACATGGAGATCATCCTATCCTCGTCTTAGCACCAGGTTCTGTAAAGGAATCATTTGAGATGACAATTTTGGCATTTAATTTTGCAGAACGCCTGAGAACTCCTGTTATAATTCTTTCAGATGAAGTTATTGGACATATGAGAGAGAAAATTTTAATTCCTCCTCAAGAATATGTGTTGATAGAAAACAGAAAACAACCTACTGAGAGACCAGCTTCATATAAACCTTATTCAAATGATACAGATGTCCCACCTATGTCTGTCATAGGACAAGGATATAGACATCACATAACAGGTCTTTTACATGATGAAAATGGATTTCCAACAAGCAATAAGCAAGAAATAAATAGATGGTATGACAGAATTTATAAGAAATTTGATGATAATATAAAAGACCTATTCATGTATGATGAATATATGGTTGATGATGCCGAATATCTTTTCATTTCGTTTGGAATTTCTTCAAGAATGGCTATAAAAGCTGTTGACAATGCACGCAAAGAAGGAATAAAAGCTGGAGCAGTTAAACTCCTTACACTTTGGCCACTTGATGAAGAATACATTGCATCTGTTGTTGCTGGTAAAAAACTTGTTGTAGTTCCAGAGATGAACAGAGGACAACTTGTATATGATATACAGAGAATTTCGGAAGGAAAAGTTCCTGTAAAACATGTTGGAAGAACTGACGGCGTTATGATCGATCCCAATGCAATTTTGGAGGCTATAAAATGAAAGAAAGGACAACTCCCTTTATAATAGATAATTTGAGGGGAAACAAACAATTTCCAACAGTTTGGTGTCCAGGCTGTGGAAATGGAGTTGTTCTCTCTTCAATAGTAAGAGCAATAAATAAACTCGGCATAGACAAAAATTATGTTACACTCGTTTCAGGTATCGGTTGTTCAGGTAGATTGCCTGCTTATGTAGATGTAAATACTGTTCACACAACACATGGAAGAGCATTAGCATATGCAACAGGCATAAAACTTGCAAAGCCTGAAATGGAAGTTATTGTTGTTATGGGCGATGGCGATTCATTGGCAATAGGTGGAAATCACTTTATCCATACAGCAAGAAGAAATATTGAGCTTACAGCTATAATCATAAATAACAGAATTTATGGTATGACTGGCGGTCAATATTCACCTGCAACACCTACAGGTTCGATTTCCACAACTTCTTCTTATGGAAATATCGATCAACCTTTCGATATTTCAAAAATGGCAGAAGTTGCAGGAGCTGGTTTTGTAGCAAGAAGCACGGTATATCATGTTGCCGAAGTTGAAAAATTTATCGAAAAAGGAATAGAGAAAAAAGGATTTTCAGTAATTGAGGTCTTGAGCAATTGTCATACATATTATGGCAGAATGAACAAAATCAAAGGACCTGTTGACCTTTTGAACTATTTCAAAGACAACACAGCTTTGAATACTACTAATATTCAGGGGAATGAAGATAAGATTCAAAGAGGCATTTTTGTTGACAGAGATGTCAGAGGCTTTATTGAAGAGTACGAAAATGTTATAGTTAAAGCGAGAAGACAGAAAAAATATTCTCGAACTTAATTTTATTTTTTGCTTTCGCAACTTTTTGGGTGTAATATACTCACTTCAACTCCGCTTCGCTCTATTCAGTTGTTGCATTACACCTCACAAAAGTTGTTTATTGAAAGTTTCGTAATAAAAAATTTCAATTACTGAATTAATGAATGACACTACTGAAGTGGGGGAAGGTATGAAACGCTGTGAGATTATTTTAGCAGGAATAGGAGGACAAGGACTTCTCCTATCTGGTTTGATTTTGGGAGATTCTGCAGCAATAAGTGAAAAATTATATGCTGTTCAAATAGAATCTTATGCCCCTTTGGCAAGAGGTGGATCGAGTAGCTCTGATATCGTGATAAGTGATGAAGAAATTACTTATCCACGAATTGAAAAAGCGGATATTTTGATCGCTTTGGCTTCTTCATCTTATAATGAAAATAAACATAGAGTAAAAGAAGATGGAGTTATTCTGTTCAATTCAAATGGTGGAGAAATTGAAGATGATCCAAGAGTTATTAAAGCTCCTTTAACTGATATTGCAGTTGAATCAACAAAGCGTGCAATAACAGTTTCTATGGTCTCTTTGGGATTTATTCCATATATGACAGACCTCGTTTCTATGAGAGCAATTACATCTTCAATAGCAAGAAAAGCTCCAACAGGTACTGCAGAGGTGAATATTTCTGCAGCAGAAGCAGGGGCAAAATTTGCCGAAGAACTGTTTGCAGATAAAAAATAGAATATTTATGAATATATAAAAAATAGCGTGTGAAGAAGAAATTCTCCGCACGCTATTTTTATGTGTAATTGACATTTTGCTTGGTTAGTTTTATAATAAAGATAAGGAAAAATTAGCTTCTAAGTAAATTTAGAAGGAGAAAAAATATGCAAAAATTACCTATTGGTATTCAAAATTTTGAAGATATTCGTACAGAAAATTATCTTTATGTTGATAAAACAAAACAAATATTACAGATGATAGAAAATGGCAAATGTTATTTTCTTTCTCGTCCTCGTCGTTTCGGAAAATCTCTTACAATATCTACATTAGAAGCAATGTTTAAAGGTAAAGCCGAATTATTCAAAGGTCTTTATGCTGAGGAGTGGGTAAAAGAAAAAGCTAAAAGTCCAAGTTCTGTTATAAAAATAGATATGGGATTTTCGAAATCTTACGATAGTTCTGAACAATTAAATTATTATATTATTAGTCAATTTAAAAATTATTTAACTATAAATGATTTAACAATGGATTTAGATAACAATGCAGATATTGCTTTATCTAATTTAATTATAAAATTATATAAAGAGTTTGGGCAGGTTGTTATACTTATAGATGAATATGATAAACCAATAACAGATAACATAAACAATATAGAAAAAGCAAATGAAATTCGAGAATATTTGCGTTCATTTTATTTTGTTTTGAAAAGTTGTAGTCAATATTTGTCTTTTGTAATGGTAACAGGTGTTTCAAAATTTAGCAAAGCAGGGGTATTTTCAGGATTAAATAATTTAAATGATATATCTATGGATGAAGGTTATGCTGATATAGTTGGATATACTCAGCGAGAGCTTGAAGAAAATTTTGATGAGTGGCTTGATAATACTGAAAAAAAATTATCAATGAACCGAGAAGAACTTCTTGATAAAATAAAACAATATTATGATGGTTTTTCATTTGATGGAGAAACAAGGGTCTATAATCCATTTTCGGTATTAAATTTCTTTGATAAAAATAGATTTAGAAATTATTGGTATTTGTCTGGTTCTCCTTCTTTTCTTAACGATTATTTAAAAAAGCATAGAATAACAAATCCTGATAAATTTAGATATATGGAAGTAGAGTCAGATTTTGCCGATGAACATGAAATTGAAAAATCAAGTTGTGAGAGTTTTTTATATCAGGCAGGTTATTTAACTATAAAAAAAATAGAAATTAAGAATGACAGGGAAATTTTAACTCTTGATTATCCAAATTTAGAAGTTCTTAGCTCAATAAGTCGTTTATATTTGAGGGATATTTATCAAATAGAAGATTATGCTTCTTTTGGGAGTTTTCTTTGGGAATCAATAAGAACATTAAAGGAAGGGGATGTTGAAAAGATAGTAAGTATATTTAATAATTCTTTAGAAAAAATTCCTTATAATGATTTTCCTAAAAATAAAAATGAATATTGGTATCGTTCTTTATTTGTTATGTTGCTTCGTGGAGGGGCAGGTGTAACTACATTTCAAGAATCTTATAGCAAAGATGGTCGTGCGGATTTGGTAATCCCATTTAATGACAAGATAATTATAATTGAGTTTAAATTTGCAAATACTTCAAAAGAAGTAGATAAAAAGAGAGCAGAAGGTCAAGAACAAGTCAAACGATATGCAGAAAGTTATAAAAATGAGGGAAAGAAAATAATAATAGCTGTTGTTTTAGTTGCTGATAATGAAAAGAGGCAAGTTGTACTCTGAATAACAGACGAAAGAGACGACCTATTTTATTTACTGCTACGCCATTTTTTTGTTTTTTTGCTGAATGTTATTTTGTTTAAAAAATTTCACTTTAAATTTGCTCCAACATCAAAAGATGTTGACAAAAAATGACAAGAGGGAGAAGAACAGATAAAATTGAGAGATTATGCTTCAACTTATAAATTAACAAAAAAAGTAATAACAGCCGTATTTGTTGCAGATGATGAACAAAGGCAAGTGAAAATATAAAAAATAGCGTGCGAAGAAGAAATTCTCCGTACGCTATTTTTTGATATTTACCGAAACGCACCGTAAGGCCCCTAAATTCATTTATGGGGAGTATGTCAAAATTTTTGTTTAGGGAGCATTTAGGTACTCTACAGTTGTGCCAAATAAAATTCGTGTTTCTCTTGTGGAATTTTTAAAGCATTCATTGCATTTTCTGCAGTTATATTCATAGTCTCCATTAACGATCTTATGTTATTGATAACAGCCTCTGCCATTCCTTCAAGTTTTCCCTGTTTCTGTGCTTGTTTAGCCTGTTTTTCCGCTTGTTTTCTTGCTTTTTCTTCGGCTTTTCTTGCTTTCTCTTCGGCTTTTCTTGCTTTTTCTTCAGCTTTTCTTGCTTTCTCAATTTCTTTTATTTTAGCTTCCATTTCTTTCATAGTTTCTTCTTTAGCTTTTTGTATTTCTTGTTCAAAAAAGTCGAGCATAAATGTTTCTCCCTCCTTTGTTTCTTTTAAATATTTTACAGGTTCTCTCAATTCTTCGCAGTACATATCACGATAATCTATACAATGAAGATCGTGCAAAGCTCTTTCAAGTTCTGTCAATTTTTCTTTTGGCAGATTTTTCTTGCCTTTCAGTGAGGCATTTACATAAATTATATGAGCCCCATCGTTAAAAGGTTCTCTTCCTATCACTTTTCCTTCTTTGTCTTTCCATTCGATATAGCGGTCAACATAATAAATAGTTTGCCCTTTTTTGAAAACATCATGTTCAGTTATGAAAATGATGTAACTTTCTGTAAGGTCTTTATAGTCTTGCTTTTTTCCAAGATTTTCTGCATCAAAAGTAGCACTATAAAATCGAGCTCTTTTGGGGTCTGCCCCTGCACTAACTCTTTGTATTTCTATATTGTACCTGATTTTGATTTCTTCTGTAGTTTTTTGTTGAGTTTTAGGATCGATAGTTTCAATAGTTTTTATTTCTTCACCATAAGCATCAAAAACAGTAATTTTTCCGCCAGAGCTTGTTATTTGATATTGTCCAACAACATTTGTAATAACAATTTTGTCATTGTTAAGCAATAACCTTATAAGATATTGCATAGGGTTAAAATCTTTGTTTTTAAGGCAAAGGCTAAAAAATTTGTCGGTGAAAAGAGAAGAATTTTTGAGAAATAGAATCACTTCTTCTCTTTTTAGACCACTTTTTATCATTGCCTTATCAAGTTCTTCATTACTTTTGGTCATCGTTGTCTCCTTTTATTATATATTAACATAGGCAAAGAATCAATATTTTTTGTAATATTATTGTATTTTCAAAATATTACAATTTATATATAGATATTGTAAAAAAAATGATAAAAATGTTAATTTTGTATTAAATCGTGCTGGTGAATTAATGTGAGTAATAGGCTTTATGTAGATAAATTTTGTTAATAAAATGTTAATTCAGTAGTTTTTAAAAAATTTCATGTGCGGGATTTCTCCTTTGTTTATGTAGTTGAGAAATCCCGCACATATAAAATAAAAAAAG
>CADAWZ010000101.1 GCA_902791745.1 uncultured bacterium | reverse complement strand
AGGTATAACTTCTTTTCAAGAATCTTACACTTCAGAAGGTCGATCTGATTTAATAATTCCATTTGATGACAAAATAATTATAATTGAATTTAAATTTGCCAAAAGTTCAAAAAGTGTTTCAAAAGCAAGAACAGAAGGTGAAGAACAAGTAAAACAATATGCCAAAACTTATGAAAATAAAAAAGTAATAACAGTTGTTTTAGTTGCTGATAACAGAAAAAGAAAAGTGAGTTTGTAAAAATATTTGAAGGATTATATTTAAGATTATAGAAAAATTATTTTTGTAAAAATTTATGATTAATGAATAACTAATATTTAGTCATCAAAGGGCTTCCGCCTTTTTGAGGCGGAAGCCCTTTTCAATTTTAAAAAATTTCTTATATTAACAATTTTGTAACATATTTTTCAAATTTTTACTCAAAATGTCTTTTAGAAATTCGCCCTATAGGCTAAAGTTTTTTTTAAAAAGGATAAAAAAGGAGGTAAAATTCAATGGAAAATTTTAAAGAACCAGATATTATCTATATTCCAAGTGAATCAATGACAGTTCAAGGTAAAAAAGAAGAAATATATAAAAAATATGGCAAAGAATATCATATTCAAGAACTTGGGAATGGAAACGGAAACTACTTATTAACAAAACCAAGTGATGTCCTTGTAAATGGAAAAAGTTGTAGAAATTTTATATTAGATCATTATAAAAAATCAAAATTAACCAAAAAACTTGTAAAAAAATTTAAAGAAGATATAAAAAATAATAAAATAAATTTAAACGAACTAATATGAAAGGAAAAAAATGGAAGAAATAAGTTTAGATCAAGGTATCATTAAAGAATTAGGATACGATATCCAAACAACAGAATCTGGATATGCCATAGATACTAAAATCACAAAAAATGGCAAAGTAATTACTGAAATAGAAATTCCAAGTAGTTTTACAGCTTATGGAGAAACTTATAAAATAACTAAAATTGCTCCAAGGACATTTGAAGGATGTAGATTATTAGAAAGCATAATAATACCTGATACTGTAAAAATCATTGGCAATGAAGCTTTTAAACATTGTCTCTCATTAAAAAATATTACAATACCTGACGGTGTAGAAATTATTGGTTCCTATGTTTTCGAAGCTTGCAAATCATTAAAAACAATTACAATACCTAAAAGCGTTAAGGCTTGGATTGTATGGGCTGGTAATTTTGATGGATTAAATTTTTATGGTTGCAAATCACTAGAAAATGTTACTTTTCTAACAAATAAAATTGCGTTTTTAAATCAAAATAATGATTATAAAAGAATACCTGGCGTACTTGCTAGAGGGGCATTTTCTTTCCGTAATTTTGGCGATGATTCTACTCCTGATGAATCACTATTAAAAAGTATTAATATACCTAATGGTATAGAAATTATTCAATGGCAAGCTTTTAGAAATTGTCCCTCATTAGAAAAAGTAATTATACCTGAAAGTGTAAGAATTATCGGAACTCATGCCTTCGAAAATAAAGGTTCGCTAAAAATGTTAGAAATTCCAAGCAGTGTTACAGAAATTGCAAACAATGCATTTGATAATGTAGATATGGTATATTACAATGGTCCTGCCACTGGAAGACCTTGGGGAGCTAAAGAGGTCGTAAATAATAAATTTTATTATAATAAAAAACTTGCAGAATTAAGACAACAAAATCAATAATTTTTTTTTCTCACTTCTCCCCACCACAAAAACAAAGACCGCTTGGTAAATCTCCAGCGGTCTATTTTATTTTTTCTCCTAAATTTTTAATTTAACTCGTTGTGTTAGTTGATTAATATTTTAAAATACACCTAAATAACCTATATTTAGATACAATCTCAACTACTTTATTTAAATTTAGTAATTTTTAAATAGATTAAGAATCTCATTCTACGATATAGGCGATCGACTCAATTTTTAAGTAAATAATAATTTACAGGCTTAGATTGCCACGGTCACACAGCTCCCTCGCAATGACAAAGTGGCAGTATACAGGCATATATTGGATAGTTTATAGCAACTTTTTATTTACTTACTTTTTAAAAATCAACTATACAAATCCTTAATTTAGAAACAAATACTTCAACTATTTATCCTCATCTCCCCCATTTTATTTTTTTCACATTTTTACTCCTCCAGCGGTTCGCCAAAGAATATTTGAGAGAAGTAAAATTGAAAATTTGATTATAAATTTATTTAGGATAAAAAACTGTATTTCTTAAAAGTAAAAAAATCCTTGACTTATGATAGCAAAAATGCTATCATATATTTATAATAAAAAACAAGGACTAAAAATGGCTTTTGAAATTGATTTTTATGAAAAAGAAAATGGAAAATCTGAAATTTTAGATTTTATCGATGAATTAAGAAATAAAAAAGAAAATGATAAAAACGCTCGAATCCAATACAAACAAATAATTTTATATATTGAGCTTTTATCTAAAAATGGAACAGCACTTCCACAAAACATAACAAAACATTTAGAAGACGATATTTGGGAATTAAGACCTGGCAACAATAGAGTTTTATATTTTTTTATTGATAAAAATAATACTTATGTTTTATTACATCACTTTAGAAAGACAACACAAAAAACTCCAAAACAAGAAATAGAGAAAGCCAAAAAGGAAAGAATAGATTATTTAAAAAGGAAGGTAGAGAAAAAATGACAACTTGGAAAGAATATAAAAACTATATTAAATCAATAAATCCACAAGAAAAAAAGGAAATAGAAGATATTGAAAAACTTGCAAGTATTATTGGAGAAATTATAAAACAAAGACATAATAAAGGAATCAGTCAAAGAGAACTTGCTAAAATCTGCGGTATGCCCCAATCTTCAATAGCAAGAATTGAATCTTTTGAAACAACTCCAAAAATAGATACTTTATTAAAATTAATGCAACCACTGGGAATGACATTAAATATTTCCTATATATAGTTCACTTTTTCTCTTCCTGTAAAAAAGACACAGAAAACCCCTTCAAGAGAGATAGAAACAGCCAAAAGAAAATTAAAAGAAATATTAGAAAGGGAAAGGATGAAAAAAAATGAGCGAATACACAACTTGGAAAGAAATAAGAGCAGAACTCTATACACCTGAAAAAATAGCAGAAAGCAATTTAAGAGTTGCCCTTATTGGTGAGCTTATAAAAGCAAGAAATGAAAAGGGAATAAGTCAAAAGAAATTAGAAGAATTAAGCGGAGTCAAACAGCCAATAATTGCTCGTATGGAAAAGGAACATACAAACGCACAAATTGAAACTATATTAAAAATTCTTGCCCCATTGGGAAAAACTTTAGCAGTCGTTCCAATTTCATAAATAATTTCTCAATTATCCTCTCCCCCCACAACAAACACAACAACACTTGACCGCTTGGTGATAAGATCTCATCTCCCAGCGGTCTATTTTATTTGTTCTCCTAAATTAAAAACTTAGAAGCGAATATTTCAACTTTTTTGTCATATTTCCCATCCTTCTATTTTTTATAAAAAAAATTTTTTACTTTTACTGATTCGCCAAAGAATATTTGTGAGAATATATAAATAAAAAAGGAATTTTTTTAAAAACAAATAATAATTATTATTATTTGTTTTGTTAGGAGATCTTATGATAAGAAATAGCAAAAAATGTTTGCTCCTCATTTTGTGCCTATTCATTCTCGGCATATTTACCTCTGCCTGTGGTGGCGGTGGAAAATCTACACCACCAAGTTATCCATTTATTCCCACGCCTGAGCCAACACCTGAAAAATATCAGCTTGAACTTTCACAAACTGAATTTGCAGTTAATGTTGGTGAAACAGACAATATCACTGTTACACTAAATGGTGACGACATAACAGAAACAGCTACTTATACTGTTGACCAAGAAGCCATAGCTTCTGTTGAAGGTGGATTGATTACTGGACTTTCTGTCGGTATTGCCACTGTTACTGTACATGCTGATGAAGCGGAAGCTGACAAGACATTCACAGTAAATGTAATCGATCCAACAGCACCAACTCTCGAAGTTTCACCAACAGAACTAAATTTAGGTATTGAAGAAGAAGCAACTGTTAAAGTTACATTAAATGGCGAAGATGTTACAGATAAAGTTAATTACACTTCTGACAAAGAATTAATTGCAACTGCTGAAAAAGGAGTAGTAAAAGCTGGAATGCAAGCTGGTATTGAAAATAGTCCTATTGTTGCAACAATAACAGTTTCACTTGAAGGAGCTAACACTACAACTTTTACTGTAAATGTAATAGATGATTCTGATAACGAAGTTGAACTTGATGAAGATGTACTCGAAGAACTGGGATATAAAAGAGTTAAAAATGGAGACAATTATGATATAAAAAGAATAGCAGATGGTGAAATTGTAACAAATCTTGAAATCCCTGCTATTTATAGTTATAACGATCAAAAATACAAGATAACTAAAATTGAAGATATTTTTTATAATTGTACATCATTAGAATCAATAACTATTCCCAATAGTGTAAAAGAAATTGAAGAAGAGACTTTTGCTGATTGTAGTTCATTAAAAGAAATAACTATTCCAGGTAGTATCACAGAAATTTCACTTGGTGCCTTTGAAGGTTGTACTTCATTAAAAACAATAGTTATTCTTAATGGTGTAAAATCAATTGGAGACTTTGCTTTTGCTGATTGCACTTCATTAGAAAGTATTACTATTCCAAATAGTGTAACTTACATTGGAGAAGAAGCTTTTCGTGAGTGTACTAATTCTAATTTAAGCATTGACATTCCAAGTAGTGTAACTAATATTGACAGTCACGCTTTTGAAAATGTCAACAATATAAACATAAGCGAGCCCCAAAAAGATTTAAATTATTATCCTTGGGGAGCTTTGCATGTAAATGGTGAAGAAGTAGAATAGTAAAATGATGTTAAAAAAGTCTTGCAGTTAATAATTATCAACTGCAAGACTTTTTTATATCGAATATAACTTTAGTGTCTTGTGATAGTTCATTGATATTTTACAGCAATTTTCAAAATTAGTGCGAACTTAAATTGCAAGTATTTTTCTTACGCCACCTTTTTTATAGGGACTGTTGGTAAACTCTATTTTCACATATTTAATTATTTACGGTTATGCCAATTTTTGGATATAATACACTCACTTAGACAGTTTTTTTCGCAAATTAGGAGCTTTTTTATTATATCTACTATGAAAAAAACTGATGCATTCGTTTAATTATATCACACAAAATTGGCTATTGGATATTTTACCAACACGCCCTACATTTGACCTTTTAAAATTTCTAAAGATTGAAAAGTTTTTCTGCGATTTGAACTGCGTTCAATGCCGCCCCTTTTCTGATATTGTCAGCAGAAATCCACATTTCAATTCCATTTTCACAAGAAATGTCTTTTCTGATTCGTCCTACTTCAACAAAATCTGTATGAGCAACACTCAAAGTCATTGGATAAAGTGATTCTTTTAAATTATCAACTAATTTAACACCTTTTGCATTTGACATCAATTTTTTGACTTCTTCTGCAATTATTGGCTTAACTGTTTCAATATTTATTGACTCACAGTGTCCAAATTCTGTTGGAACTCTGACTGTAGTTGCCGTAATTTTTATATTTTGATCACCCATTATTTTTTTTGTTTCATTTATCATTTTCATCTCTTCTGAAGAATAACCATTTTCACCAAAAGAACCAATCTGTGGAATCAAATTAAATGCTATTTGATGTGGATAACAAACAGGTTTTTCAATCTCTTTTCCATCAAGAACAGCCTTTGCCTGATTTTTCAATTCTTTAAGTGCATTTTTACCTGTACCTGAAACAGATTGATAAGTTGAGACAACTATTCTTTTTATACCGACTGCATCATATATAGGCTTTAAAGCAACAACCATTTGAATTGTAGAACAATTTGGATTTGCAATTATTCCCTTATGTTTGAAAATATCATCTGGATTGACTTCTGGAACGACAAGTGGAACATCTTCATGCATTCTAAAAAAAGCACTGTTATCAATGACAACACAACCTGCTTTTACTGCTTTTTTGGCATATTCTTCACTTGCTATTTCACCACCAGCAAAAAGAGCTACATCCATATTCTCAAAAGTTTCTAAATCAGCGTCTTTTACAGTCAATTTAAGATCGCCAACTTCAACAATTTTTCCTGCACTTTTTGAAGTTGCAAGAGCAGTTAAATTTTCATAAGGAAAATTTCTCTCAACAAGAATTTTTAACATCTCGCCACCGACAAGACCAGTAGCACCTAAAACACAAACATTATATTTTTTCATAACTATCTCTCTTTTCTATTTAAAAAATATAGCCTGTGAATATCATTCACAAGCTACATTTTTCAGAAGCTATTTTTTAGTTTTCAAATTCGTCATCATCAGAATCATCTTTTGGAGATTCTTCTTTGGATTCTTCATCCTTCTTAGGTTCTTCTTTTTCTTTTTTCTTAGGTTCTTCTTTTTTGTCTTCTACAGGTTCCTTTTCCTCAGACTCAGCTTCTTTTTTATCTTCTTCTTTAGATTTTTCCTTTTCTTCTGCCTCGTCCTCGTTTTCAAATTCCTTTTCTTCTACTTCTTCTGAATCTTTATCTTCTTTTTCTTCTTCGTCTTTCTCTTCTTCGTCTTTGTCTGATTTATAACCTGTTATTTCTGCATCTTTTGGAAAATAATATTCTCTTGCAATATATCCAGCTCCAATGACTGCAGAAACATTTATAGCAGTACCAGCAACAGCACCAAAAAATGGAACAAGTTTTGAAGAATAAGATTTAGTAAAATGTTTCAATATCATTTTTAACAAGAAAGGAGAAGCACCATTCTCTATAACTTTTCTTATTCCAATAGTACCAGCTACAGCACCTGCAGAAACTCCCATACAAGCGAGAACTTCATTAAATCTCTTGTCTCCTATTGCTTCTTCTCCTGCAAGAATAGCTATCTTAATAATCATTTTAGTTTGGAATAATAACAAAAGGAGAAAATCAGGAACAGCAAACAAAAGATTCAATGGCCAAGGAATACCACCAGTTATTCCACCTGAAATAGCAGCTGAAACAGAAGTCTTAGTAATCAAAACATCACATAGATCATAAGATGAAATCTCAGGATATTCTTCTTGTAACTG
>CADAWZ010000100.1 GCA_902791745.1 uncultured bacterium | reverse complement strand
ACATTTTTATTGATCTTTGCAATTTCTGCCATTTCTTCTGAAGTCAATTCAAAATCAAATATATCAAAATTTTCTTTAATATGTTTTGGATTACGAGACCCTGGAATAACAACATTACCAGATTGAATATGCCATCTCAAAATAATTTGAGCATTTGTTTTGCCATATTTTTTAGCTAAATCAGTAAAAATTTGTTCTTCAATCAAACTCTTATCACCATGTCCTAAAGGATACCAAGCCATAAGTCCCATTGATGTTTCAGCCAATATCTTTTTTAGTTCAGACTGTGGAAAATAAGGATGTGCTTCAACTTGAACAATTTGAGGCTTTATTTCTGCAAAATTAATAGCTTCAACATAAAGTTCATTTGATAGAACATCAAAATTTGAAAGACCTATAGACCTTACTTTACCTTCTTTAACTGCTTTTTCAATGTTTCTATATCCTGATTTCCAATTATCTGTTGGCTGATGTAAAAAAAGAAGGTCAATATAATCTGTATCAAGTCTTTTTAATGTATCATCTACAGCTGTTTCACTTTCATAAACAGAAGGCCAAAGTTTTGTAACAAGAAAAATTTCTTTTCTATCAATACAACTGTTTTTTATTGCTCTTCCTGTCGCTTTTTCGTTTTGGTAGGCATTTGCTGTATCAATAAGTCTTACCCCATCTTTTAAAGCGTTTTCAATAGCAATTTGTGCTTCTTTAGGAGTAAAAGTGAAAACTCCAATCCCTGCCATTGGCATTTCAAAACCATTGTTCAATTTAAAAAATTTCATTTTTAAAACTTCCTTCTAAAGTTTGTTGTATTCTTCATCAGATACAGGCTCACACCATTCAGTTGAAGTCTCTTCTCCCTGAACTTCTATTGCGATATGTGAAAACCAACTATCTTTTTTTGCTCCATGCCAATGCTTTACATTTGCAGGAATGACAATAACTTTTCCAGCGGTCAAGCTAACAGGGGCTTTTCCTTCTTCAACATACCAACCACTGCCAGCTATACAAATAAGAATTTGACCACCAGCTTTTTTTGCATGGTGAATATGCCAATTATTTCTACAACCTGGTTCAAAAGTTACATTTGCTAAAAATAATGGCGATGTTTGAGGATCGACCAATGGATTTAGATAAGAATTTCCAATAAAATATTTTGCATAATCGACATTTGGAAGACCGAGTCCAAAAATATTATCTCTATCAAATTTTTCTTTGTCCATATTTTCTCCTTATTTTACTTGCTCTTTTGCCCAAGCTGAAACTTCTGATTCTGAATTAGAAGCACTACCTCCATATATTGCAAGACATTTTCCAAAATTTGCACCAACACAAATTTTCTTCAAATCTCTTTCAGAAGCTCCCAATCCACTTCCTTCATGTGTCATCAAACCAATAACTTTTTTGCCTCTCCAATCAAGTTTTTCAAGCTGTGAAAAAACTGCCATTGGAAATGTTCCCCACCAACAAGGACCACAAACAAAAATATTGTCATATTTGGAAATATCTGTCAAATATTTTTTCAACTCAGGACGAGCTTTTTCTCTTAACTCAACTTTTGCTTCTTCTGTGCATTTGTAATAATCTTCTGAATAAGTTTTTACTGTTTCAACTTCAAAAATATCTCCACCGACAGCTTTTTGAATAAACTCTGCAACTATTTCAGTATTGCCCTTTGTTAACTTTTTTATAGAGCCACTAAAATAATTTTCACCCTTTCTTGAATAGTAAATAATCAAATTTGCCATTTTCACACCTCAAAAAATAAACTACGAAATAATTATAGTTGATTATAGTTACTCTAAGTCAAGATATTCTTTTATTATAATAATATTATTTCACGCTCCAAAATATTTTTTCTATTTTAGAGCGTGAAATCTAATTTTCAATCATCAAAATTTAAAATGCACCTGTTTTTATATGTGGAACATAAGGAGCCTCAAGAGCTTTTATTGTCTCTTCACTTAATTTGATATCAAGTGCAGAGACTGCTTCTTCAACATGTTTTGGAGAAGTTGTTCCGACAATAGGAGATGTAACATAAGGCTTTGACAACATCCAAGCCAACGATACCTGAGCCATTGAAAAACCAAGTTCTTTTGCTATCTTTTCTAAATTATCGACAACTATTTTATCTTGATGATCAGTTGCTCCCCAAACCATTGGAGAAACAGCATCAACTTTATTTCTTTCTGTTACAGTTCCCCAAGGATGAGCACATCTTCCACCTGCAAGTGGGCTCCAAGGAACAACTGCAATTTTTCTATCTTGGCAAAGTGGCATCATTTCTCTTTCTTCTTCACGATAAATCAAATTATATTGATTTTGCATAGAGACAAATTTTGTCCAGTTATGCTTTTCTGCTATTTGATTCAGTCTTTCAAATTCCCAAGCAAACATTGTACTTGCACCAATATATCTTGCTTTTCCACTTTTTACGACATCGTGAAGAGCTTCCATAATTTCTTCCATTGGAGTTTCGTGATCTAATCTGTGAATTTGATATAAATCGACATAGTCAAGCCCCAATCTTTTTAAAGAATGGTCTATTTCTGCCATAATATTTTTTCTTGAAGAACCACCACCATTTGGACGACCTTCACGCATTACAAAATGAACTTTTGTTGCAACAACGATTTCGTCTCTATTGAGATTATACTCTTTTATAAGTCTTCCAGTGATTTCTTCTGAAGTACCTAACTGATATACATTTGCTGTGTCAAAATAATTTATACCCAAATCTATTGCTTTTTTAAATATTGGCTTTGCTTCTTCAAAATCTCTTGCCCAAGGAAAAACTCCATTTTCGCTTCCTGGTTTTCCAAAACTCATACAACCTAAACAAATTCTTGAAACATCTACGCCTGTATTTCCCAATTTTACATATTGCATTTTTTAAAGCTCCTTTTATTTTTTGTAACTTCATTTTAAATTATATTAAACGAAAAGTCAAATTGAAATATTTAATTATTGATTTAATTTTTCGATTGATATATAATATATTTTATGAATACAAAACAAATTGATTATATTTTAGAACTTGCTCAAACGCAGAATTTTAATAGGGCTTCTGAAAATCTTTTCATAGCACAGTCAACTTTGACATATCAAATTAAGGAGGTAGAAAATGAACTTGGTTTCAAGCTATTTGAAAGATCTGGAAAAGGAGCTACATTAACACCTGCAGGAAGGCAATTTTGCACAACTTTACGAACTGTCAGAGAGCAATTAAAAAAAGCTATTGAACAGGCACAAAATTTTAGCAAAAAATATTCAGATAATATAATTATTGGACTTCCAACTCGTTCTTGTATATATTTTTTGCCAGAAGCTATAAAAAAATTTAAAGAAAAATATCCAAATATTTTGATTACCCCTATTTTCAATGATTTTTATCACCCTGAAGAGTTTTTAAAGGGAAATCAGGATATCTTTTTCACATTTGACAATGAGATGAAACATGTTCCAGATACAAAACTTTTTCCGTTATATACGAGTAAAATTTATTTGATATGCAAAAAAGACGACCCTTTGGCAAAAAATAAAGCAGCTAAAATTGAAGATTTAAGAGGTAGAGTTTTGATGGTTGGTGGGGGATCGCCTCCACAACTTAGAAAATTGCAACAAGAAATTATAACTTCTATTGATATTGATTATTTCAATAGTGAAAATCACGATACAACTTTGATTAATATTGCATCAGATAGAGGAATTTGTTTGACACCTGGATTTTTTCAGGATTATGCAGAACAATTTGCTTGGATCCCTTTTGAATGTGAAGAAAAATTTGATTGCTATTTATGTGTACATACTTATGATAAAAGGGAATCATTAAAAGAGTTTATAAAAATTTTACAAAAAATTTATATGGCAAAAAATAAGATTTTAAACTTATAAATAAGGGAAGAGCTACAGAAAAAAATTCAGTAGCTCTTTTTTCTAAATTGAATTTATAAAATTATTTGCCTTTTTTCATCATTTGCAACAAAGACTGCTGTCATTATTTGTTTATTTTGATTTTCATAAGCAGGAAGATATTTTTTTATCTGCTCTTCTCCCTCTTTTTTCTTTGCAGGAACATCTTTTGAAGTTGGAGCTAATTTAAACTCAATGATAATTATTTTGTCATCAAATGGAATTACAACATCAGAACGACCTTGGTTTGTGTGAACTTCAGGATAAAATTCTACTTTGATAACATATAATAACATCAAAAATAAAGAACGATACCATTTTTCTTTTTTAGAATACATTAAATTTTCAAATATCTTTCTTTGTTCTTTAGTTAATAATTCTATTGTTTCTTTACTTATATTTTCTTTTGCGAAGTCGTCATATGGTATTCTTGCCAATATACCATTAAATATAAGCATTACATTTATCATATCGCCATTTTTTAGAGAATCCAATATTTCATAAGCCAATTTTATAAAATCTGTAATGTTGTAGATATTGTATAAATACAATTTTGGGAGTGAGTCCTTAACTTCTTTATTTGGATAATCAAGAGTAATTTCGTCGTCATCATCCCATTTTTCAATAGTGAGATACCCTGTCTGAAATAGAAAACTTTCTGGGGAAGCATGCTCAATTTCACTTGCATTTGTAAAATCAGAAGTTACTTTTATATGTCTATAGTCATCTGAATCTTCTATTTTATGGTCTTTAAAATATTTGGCAAGAAATGAAGGAGTGTAAGAATCATACCAATAATTTCTAAATTTACCTTCATCAAAAAAATTTAAAACAGAAAATGGATTATATACTCTTGTTATTCCATCAAACGAAAATCCATCATAATATTCTTTTATTTTATCTAAAAGTTGCTGATTATTCATTGATCGTTTAAGAGCTATTTTTTCAATCCAATCAACAAAATATTTTTCAAGTTCTTCTTGAGTATATCCAACAATATCACTATATTGTTCACTCATAGATATATCTTTCAAATTATTTAATCCTGAAAATATACCTACTTTGCTAAATTTAGAAATTCCAGTTATCATTACAAATTTTACTTCGTCACAATCTTTTAGTAAACCATAAAACGAACGAAGAAATTCTCTCATTTCATTTGCTTTTTCTAAATTGTCTATATTGTCTGTTATTGGCTTGTCATATTCATCTATAAGAACCACAACAAAACCAAATTGTTTATACAATCCACTAATTATATTTAATAAAAGTTTACCTGATTCTTGATTTAAAGACACATCTAATTTATTTTTTGCAATAAATCTTTCAAGATAAAAAACAATAGAATCATTTAACTCTTTATCATTTTTATAAGCTGTTAAATGCCCCATATCAAGTCTTATAACCCCTGAAGAATTTTTTGCTTGTTCCTTTACCCATTTCTCAGCATAAAGACCTTTAAATAAATCAGCTTGACCTTTAAACATTGCCTCCAATGTCGAAATTGTCAAAGATTTACCAAAACGACGAGGACGAGAAAGAAAATAACACTCACCTTTTTCTATTAGTTGTAATATTTGTTTTGTCTTATCTACATAAAGATAATTACCCTCACGAATTTTTTCAAAACTTTGAATCCCGATTGGTAATTTTTGCATTGTGTCCTCCTTTTATTTAACAATTCCAATTATTCGCTCTATATCCTCACGATAATCATCTATTAAGACAATATCATCACCATTACATTCAACAGCTATATCGCCAATTTCTTCAAAAAGAAAATCATTGAGAGAATCAGCAAAAATTTGAGGCATTTTATTCAACGATTTAAGAATTTGTTTAACAGATTCACCATTTAAAATCATTTTCAAAATTTGAACCTGATCATTATCTAATGTCAAAGAAATATTTTCATTAGAAACATCAACAACAGGATCAGCTTGTTTAACTTCTTCCTTTTTTATTTCCTCAAATTTTTCTTCTTCTGTAAGCAAACTATCACAAGTACTCAATGCATCTTGACGAATCTGTTCAAGACTGTCTAAACAAATATTAATTTTTGGCTTTGAAGCCTCCAACTTTTCTTTTTTATCAGCTTCAATAACTGCCTGTATATATGGCGTAGCCCAAGCCTCATCAGGCATTTCTTTTATTGGACTACCAATTTTTAAATACATGCGTAAAAGTCTATCCGCCTCATGTAATAACCCCTTAAAACGCTTTTTATTAAAACACTCTTCATAATAGCACTGTGTTTTCCAAATACCTTTTTTGCATACAAATTTATGACATTCATTTAATTCACAAGTCAAAGAATCTGGTTTATTCTCTTTATAATAAATAGCATTGCCCATAGGATACCAATCATAATAACGAAATCCTCCAAAACAAAGTGCAAATAGTCTTCTGCCATTCTTGTTAAAATTTTCAAGTGCATATTTCCAAATCCGTACAAAAAGTCGTTTTCCTTCGGATTCGTTATCTTGTAAAACTGGCGATAATGCTATTTTCTTTCCACCAAATTTTACAAAAGCATTAAATATTTCATCATCACTATATTCATTTGGCTTTTTAAGTGCGAGCAATGCCTTATCAAATGCCAATATTTCTGGATCTGTATATTGTCGAACAACATCTGGAGAAAATCCACTGGCAACTGCTAATTCCATTATCCATCTATTGACATTTAATTTCATATTGGCATCACCAATACCTGAATCAATAAATTCTTTCTTAAATTCCTTTAGTTTTTTCAAACTTTCTTCAACAGATACTGTTCCTATTCCATTTAAAAGCTCATATACATAGATATATGCAAATGAAGTGCTTGTGGGTAAATATTCTCCTCTTCTAACATGAGTACGCCAAGTAAAATAGCCTCGTAATTGTTCAATATCCAAATCATTATACGATGGAAAATAATGCAGAAAATTGCCATTCCAAGGTTTGTCGTCCTCATAATCTTCCATAAATTTACCTTGAATATAGAAATTTTTTCTAAATCCATTTTTGGAATCGTAAAGTTCTTGCATGTTTCTTATTTTTTGGGGAATCGAATCTTTCGCTTTATCTTTAAGAACATCTACTTTTTTCTGGTAAATAGAACTTTCCATAGGTAATTTTTCTTCATCGGCAAAAGACAGAAGTGTATCTTGATATTCACTTTGATCAGTATTATTATTTTCTAAAACGATTTCATAGCCATTCTGTTTATAATTCTCAGATAAATCCATAT
>CADAWZ010000099.1 GCA_902791745.1 uncultured bacterium | reverse complement strand
GGGGATATAGCTCAGTTGGTAGAGTGTCTGGATCGCACCCAGAAGGTCGAGGGTTCGACTCCCTTTATCTCCATTCATAAAAAAGGGACTGTTTCTAACAGCCCCTTTTTATTTAATCAACATAAATATTTTCAAGCCAAATTATTTCATCTCTTTTACTCTTTGGCAGCAGATGAGAAAATATTTCAATAGATTTTCTGAAATATTCAACAGTTTTTTCTTTATCCTCTTTTGATAATGTATCAAAATCTTCATCATTTCCAAAAAGACATTTATGATTTGTATATAAAAATTTAGTTTCTATCTTTTTAAATCTTTCTATATAAGACTTTTTTGAATGATTGTTGAAAATGTTAAAATCTAATAAATATATTCCATGTTTATTATTTGATATAGATTTTTGGTTTTTTATATCTATTATTCCAATTTTTTTATTAGTAATTACTTCAATGAATTTTATTTTAAAATCATTTATTGTTTTGGGGAATAATTTTATTATTTCATCATTTGATGTTGAATTAATTAAACTTTTATCTACATATATTATTTTATCTTTTTTATCTTTGTTTTCATTGAAATCAAATGCTACTGAAATATTTTGAACTAAATATTCAATATCTTTTAAATCTTTATATTCACTAAATATTTTTGCAGATTCATCTATAAATTTTTCTTTTGAAAATTCTTCAGTATTTTTTTCTGATTTTTTTACACAATTTTTTATATATTTCCAAGCCTTTTTTGCTGTTTCTTCCCAAGAAAATAATTCTGCTCTCTTTTCTGCATTTTTTTTGATTTTTTGGTATAGCTTTTTATCTGTCAAAACATCATTTATTTTATTGCTGATGCTTTCAATAGATGTGGGATCGAACATTGCTTCTTCTAATCCTACGACTTCTGGAAGAGATGTTGAATTACTTGTAATAACAGTAGCCCCACATTTCATAGCCTCTAAAGGGGTTAAACCAAATCCTTCCCCAAGAGATGGAAAAACAAAAAGCTTACATAGATTGTACATCATTCGCATCTCTTCATCAGAAACATAACCTGTAAATATTATTTCTTTATCTTCAATTAATTTTTCATTTTTAACTAAAGATTTTAGTTCTTTTTCTAAATTTTTGTCGCCTACTTTACCTAATACAACAAATAGTTGATAATCTTTTCTTATGTTTTTTAAAGATGAAAACGCTTTTATAAGTGATTTTATGTTTTTCCTGTGATCTACACCACCTGTATATAATATAAAAGGTTTTGTTATTTTATATTTTTTATTAAATTTTTCTTTTTCTTCTTGAGAATATTCAATTATTTTCCAAAAATCTGACGATGCAGTACTTATTGATTTTATTTCTATTTTTTCGTCTTTAAAAATTTCTTTTGCATCGTTTGATACAAAATCAGATATACATAAAAATAAATCAGATTTTTTGATAGAGTCAATTTTTGAATAATACCAATCTTCTAATAATTTGTTTGGTAATAATTCTTTTTTATTTTGCATTGGCAAGAAATCATATATTATTAATCCTGTTGTTGTTTGAAAAAATTTTGAAATAGATAGTGATGAAGCTATTAATTCAAAATAACTTGATATAAGGACAAAATCAGGTTTGAGCTTTGAAATTATATATTCTCTCAATAATTCAGTTTGTTCTAGAAGGCACTTATTAAAATTAGTTGTTTGAAACCAGTAAGCTTCATTTTGTAAATAAAAAGGAAGATTAAATTGCACTAAATTTTCATTTGGAAGTAAATTACCAAATTTATTTATTATATCTTTTTCTGATTCTTTATTCCAATCGTTATATAAGAGGTATATTTCGTCATCTTCTGATTTTGTTTTAATCATATTGATTAAAAGATTTGAGACATAACGACCTATACCTCTATATTTTGAAGTTCCTTGAAGTGATTGAATATCTATTAAAATTTTCATTTTTTAACATCTCTTAAAATCGTCTTGGAATCTGACTATATCATCTTCACCTAAATAAGCTCCTGATTGTACCTCTATTACTTCCAAAAGAAGTTTTCCTGGATTTTCCAATCTGTGTTTTTTTCCTGCTTCAACAAATATGCTTTCACCACTTTTTACAAGTTTTTCTTCATCATCTATTGTTACTTTTGCAGTTCCAGATACGACGATCCAGTGTTCGCTTCTGTGGTAGTGCATTTGATAGCTAAGCTTTTTCCCAGGTAATACAGTCAATCTTTTTATCTTGTAAAAAGAACCTTCTTCAAGAATTGTAAATGATCCCCAAGGTCTATATTCTGTCAAATGAAAATCTGCTCTCGAATCTTTTTTTGCTCTCAATTTGTCAACAGCTTCTTTTACAAGTTGAGTTTCATCTTTTTTGCATATGAGAAGTGCATCATTTTGATCGACTATGACAAGATTTTCTATTCCTATTGCTGCAATAGCTTTTTTACCTTCAGAATAGATCATATTTCCCTTGGAGTTGATGATTATATCATCTCCGAATGTTACATTTCCATTTTCATCTTTTTTGCCGTCATATTCATCATAAAAAGAAGAGAAACTTCCAAGGTCATTCCAAGGAACATCGAGTGCAATTACTGCAACTTTATCTGATTTTTCCATAACTCCAAAATCAACAGAAATTTTTGGAGTTTCTTTAAAACATTTTTCTGTATCGTCATTTAAGAAAGCATTAAATACATCTGGACAATGTTTTTTTACTTCGTCCATAAATATATCTGTTCTGAACATGAACATTCCGCTGTTCCAGAGATAGCCTTCTTTTACATATTTTTCTGCAGTTTCAAGATTTGGTTTTTCTTTGAAAGAATCTACTTTAAATCCTTTAGCAAGTTCTTTTCCCTTTTTTATGTAACCATATCCAGTTTCAGGTGAAGTAGGACAGACTCCAAATGTGATTAGATATTCTTTTGAGAGTTCTATTCCTGATTCTATTAGGCTAATAAATCTGTCTGTTTGACCTATTAGATGATCACTTGCAAATACTGCAACTGTATCTTCTCCTTTTTTTCTAATCTCTTTGATTCCATAACATATTGCTGGAAGTGTATTTTTACCTTGTGGTTCAAGAAGAATATTTTCTTCATATGATTTTAATCCCAATTCCTCTATCTGACCTGAAATCAAAAAGCGATAATTTTTATTTGTTACTATGTAAATATCTTCTATTCCAGTTAATTTTAGACAGCGTAACATTGTCTGTTGGAATATAGATTTATCTGTCTCTTTTAATTTTAAAAATTGTTTAGGATAATTGCTTCTGCTGAGTGGCCACAGCCTTGTTCCACTTCCCCCAGCCATTATAATGACTTTCATTGTTTTTCTCCTTGTCTTTTTTTATCTTATCTTTTTAGTCTTACTTTCCCCTAAAATCCACAAAAAGCTATTTGTCTAAAATTTATTATATAGAATACAACAAAATCAGCAATTAGAAAAGTTTAGCAGGTGTAAGATAGTGAACGAAATTTATTTTCCTAAAGTAGTTTCTTTACAAAATTTAGTATTTTATGAAATGGATATATTTTAAAATAGTAAAGTAATTATATCGGAAAATAACCTAGTGAACATCTTACACCTGTAAACTAAAAAATAACTAAAAGCCGTAAAACAAAAATTTATAAAAGATTTTAGACAAATTTATATCTAAAAATTTATTTTTTCAACAAATCCAAATCATGTTGTACCATTTTTTCGACCATTTGTTCAAAAGAAACTTCTCTTTTCCAATTAAGCTGTTTTTCTGCTTTTTGTGGATTTCCCATATATATGTTACTTTCAGTTGGTCTAAAAAATTTTGGATTTACTTTTACAAGCGTTTTTCCTGTCTTTTTGTCAATACCTATTTCTTCAAGTCCAGAACCTTGCCATTCAATTTCTATTCCAGCTGTTAAAAATGCGATATTACAAAAATCTCTTACTTTAACAGGTTTTCCTGTTGCAAGTATGAAATCATCACTTTTTTCCTGTTGAAGCATTAGGTACATACCTTTTACATAGTCAGGAGCGTACCCCCAATCTCTTTGTGAATTTAGATTTCCCAATTCAATATGATCCAAAATTCCGAGTTTTATACTTGCCACAGAACTTGAAATTTTTCTTGTTACAAACTGTTTTCCTCGCCTCTCAGATTCATGATTAAAAAGGATTCCACAAGAAGCAAAGACACCATAATTTTTGCGATATGTTTCAATCATTAGATGTGCATATAGTTTTGCAATTCCGTAAGGTGTAATTGGATGAAAAGCCGTTTCCTCTGTTTGTGGTGAATCTTTTGGCTTTCCAAAAATTTCACATGTTGAGGCTTGAAAAAATTTAGTATCTGGACTTTCTCTTTTTATGGATTCAAGTATATTGACAGGACCTAAAGCATTGCATTGAGCAGTAATACTTGGATTATTCCAACTGTCAGCAACAAAGGATTGAGCCGCAAGATTATAAATTTCATCAGGTTTTATATCTTTTACTGTTTTTAGAATAGAATCAAAATCGGCAACATCTCCATCTATAATTTTTATTTTATCTTGTATATGTGCTATGTTTTCAGATGTTGCAAATTCTTTTTTTGCAAGACCAATTACTTCATAATTTTTACTTAAAAGAAATTCGGCAAGAAATGAGCCATCTTGTCCTGCTATTCCAGTGATAATAGCTTTTTTCATTTTTTATCCTCTTTTTTCTATAAGGTCAATATCATGTTGTACCATTCTATTTACAAGCTGTTCAAAAGAAATTTCCCTCTTCCAACCAAGAACTTTTTCTGCTTTTTCAGGACAGCCAAGTAATAGTTCAACTTCAGCTGGTCTGAAGAATTTTGGATTGACTTTTACAAGAATTTTTCCTGTGTTTTTATCAATACCTTTTTCATCTACTCCTTCGCCTTCCCAAGTGAGTTCAAATCCTGCATATTTAAATGCTGAATTACAAAAATCTCTTATTGTTCTTGTTTCACCTGAAGCTATAACATAGTCATCAGGTTTGTCTTGTTGTAACATCAAATGCATTGCTCTTACATAGTCTGCACTATGCCCCCAATCTCTTTTTGCGTTTAAATTGCCAAGTTCAACATGATCTTGTAAACCTGATTTGATCCTTGCAACAGCATTTGAAATTTTTCTTGTTACAAATTCAAGACCTCTTCTCTCTGATTCATGATTAAAGAGTATTCCTGAACAGGTGAACATTCCATAACTTTCTCTATAATTTTTTGTAATCCAGTGGGCATAGAGTTTGGCTACGCCATATGGGCTTCTTGGATAGAATGGAGTTGTCTCTTTTTGAGGAATTTCTTGTACAAGTCCAAACATTTCACTTGTTGAAGCTTGATAGAATTTACATTCAGGTTTTGTAAGTCTTATTGCTTCGAGCATATTTGTGCAACCAATACCATCACATTCTGCAGTGTATATAGGTTGAACCCAACTTGTTGCAACAAATGACTGAGCTGCTAAGTTATATACTTCATCTGCATTTGATGTCTTCATTGCTCTTATCAATGATGATAGGTCTGTCATATCTCCATCTATAAAATTTATTTTATCTTTTAAGTGTTCTGAATTGCCATATGAAAGTTGACTTTTTCTTCTGACTAATCCATATACATTGTATCCTTTTTCAATTAAAAGCTCTGCAAGATATGATCCATCTTGTCCTGTTATTCCTGTTATAAGTGCGTTCTTCATTTTTTCTCCTTATTTTGTTACCAATTCTAATTTTTCATTTAGCATTTGTATGCTTTCTTTCCAAGTTAAGTATTTTATATTGTTTGATTTTGGATGTTTATTCTCTTTATATAATTTTAGCCATTCTTCTATTGTATTTGCTAAATCTTTGCCTTCAAATCCATTGAAATAGAAAGCATTTTCTCCTGCTATTTCTCTAAATACTGGAATGTCTCTTATAATTAGAGGTTTTTTGTGATATGTTGCTTCAATTATTCCAAGTCCAAAACCTTCTGCTTTTGAAGCCATTATAAGTGCAGAAGATTTTTTGTAAATTTTATTTAGATATTCATCACTTATTCCAGATAATTTAAATAATCTTTTGTTTATTTCTTTATGATTTTCTATCTTTTTTACTGTTTTTTCAGTATTCCAGCCATTTTTTCCAACTATTACAAGATTTATATCTTTATTTTGCTTCCAAAGTATGTCAAAAGTATCTAAAATTTGATCATACATTTTTCGAGGTTCTATTGTACTAACCGCCAAAAATGTTGTTCTCGATTCCATAGCTTTAAATAAAATGTCAGAATCTTCAGGTATGCCAATTGAATTTGAGTTATTTTCAAAATCACTCCCCAAATGAATCCATTCTATCTTAAAATTATCAGTTTTATCTGGTCTATTTTCTTTTATATATTTTGCTAAATCATCTGCAACTGATTTTGAATCACATATAGCACCATTTGCATAATCAATCACTGAATTAATATATATAGGAAATATTTCTACCATAGAGCTATGGCAAGTTTCAGGACATTTTATTGGTACTAAGTCATATATAAAATTTACTATTTTTACTCCTTTTTTTTGTAAAAATTTTAGATAGTCTTTTTGACTTATACTATTATCTGCTGATAGTTCTGGAAAAAATAGAATATCACCAGTTATAAATTCTATTGTTTCTTCATATTCTTTTTGTTTATTAAGTGATAGTTTAGAGCAGTTTTTAAATCCAAGATAATTTGAATTTTCAGAATATATCGGAATTACTTCATATTTACTGAATTTTGGAAGTAATTTAAGAATATTTTTAGACACTCTTTGAATGCCTGTTCCTGAATCTTTATTAGCTAAATCGGAATAATCTATGAATATACAGTTTTTTCTTTTTGAACATAAATACTCTGCTGTTCTCTGGGCTATATTTTTTAAAATAATTTCATCATAATCTTTTGAAATTATATTTGATAATTCTTTTAAAGCTATTGCTTTGTCTATCTTTTTATTTTCAAATAAATTATCTATTGAATTTAGTATATAATCTATTTTTTGATTGTCTTTTGCTTCTTTTTTAAATGTAGGAGAAGATATTATATTAAATATTTCTTGCCCCGTTGTTGTTAGTAATATGTCTTTATTTTTTTTATCTGTTAATTTAGGTTTTTGTTAGCTATTTCATTAGCTTTTTTTATAAATTTATTTATTAAAGACATTTTTTTTATTTTTTAGAAAGAATTTATTTTGTTTTTTATAAATTCCTTCTTTGAAATACATAATTTTTCCTTTATATAGTATTTTAAAAAAAAATATAAAGGGATATTTATTTATATGTTTAAAAGTATTTTACTAAGTTTTTGAATTTTATAATTATAATTTTTTTTATTGTGATGAAATGGATGAGTTAAAAAATAATATTGATTTAGATGAAAAACAAGTAATTTTAAAGCAATTTGAAAATATCTCTGATAAAAATTATTATATATTTTTATTAGAAAAGAAAAATGAAGAATTAAATTATTCTTTTAATGAATTACAGCATTCTTGGTCATATAAAATTGGTCGACTGATTACAAAAACTATTTATTTACCTGTAGATATGTTTAAAAATTTTATTAAATTTTCTGCAAAAATTGCTTCTCATTTTCCTTGGTTTATTAATTTTGTAAAAAAGATGATTCATCTTATTCCACCTCTTGAATCAAAAGTTCTTTCTATTATAGATCCTTCTTCGGTAAATAATACCCCTAAAGAGGATTTGATTTTGACAGAAGATGGACAGAAGATTTATGATGAATTAATGATGAGAATAGAAAAACAAAAGTAGGAGAGAAAATGAAGAAGATTCTTTTAGACCTTCAAGCACTTGAAGGAGAATCATCTTTTCGTGGGATAGGGAGATGGACTTTGAATCATTCTTTGGAGTTATTG
>CADAWZ010000098.1 GCA_902791745.1 uncultured bacterium | reverse complement strand
GAAAATCAATTTTTTTTTTTTTTTTTATTTAGCCAATTTAACAAACTTTTTGGGTATAAGTTAATGAACGACATCACTTTTTCTCGTCGTCTTTTTACTTTAACGAAAATCAATTTTTGTTATTAATTTAGCAGTTAAAAAAAATAGCTTGTTAAGAATAATTTTCTCCACAAGCTATTTTCTTGTTACTTTAATTTTATATTTCGCCTTCTACTCCATTGACAGTGACTTTTCCATTATTTGTACTGCCTTCTATGTTGTTACCATAAATGTTTTTAGCTGCTTGAATCTTATAACCAGAATTGTTGTCTATAAAAATATATCCATTATTTACGCAATTAGAAAATGAACCAGCAAGTAAATTAGTTCCAAATATATAAGCATTATTAAGACCATCATCTAATTTGTTGTTTGTTATTGTAATATGTCCGTCATTTGTACTGTCATTCATTAACTTTACATAATTTAGAGAAGTGTAAATATTTATAATATTTGTGTTATTGTCAACTATAATGTGTCCTTTATTTATAAATTTATCTGATCCACTTAATATGTATAGGCCCTCTGATTTTTTTATAAATTTGTTGTTAGTTACGTTGATGCTACCTTCATTTGTGTTATTTTTTCTGTTTGTTATCTCCTCGCCCTCTATTGATGCATTAAATGTTCCAATCTGAATAGGTGCCATATTTTCTTTTTCTTCATCTATTTGACAACTATCTATAGTGATATTTCCAGTATTTGTGCAGTTTTCTATTTTTACGCTATTAGTATCATATGTACGTGAAAATGATGATATAGTAAGATAAAATACCATGTGTTCTGAAGCAACTGCTTTACTTATTAATATTTTAGCTCTGTTTTCACATTGTTCAATATTTGATTCATTTGATGTTCCTATTATTGTGCCTATGTCACTGTAGACTACTTTAGAAGTCTCATTTCCATTTTTAAAGTCCCATTCAGGGAATTTATTAAAAAAGAATATTGAATTTTCTCCTATTATCAATTTTTGAATAGTTGAGTTAGCTATGACAGAAAATAATCCTATAGATGCTTTGTTTACATTTACCATTACTATTCCGTCTATTATATGATCATCTCCGTCATAAACCCCTTGGAATATATGGTTGATTACTGTGGAAATTGGACTATAATCTCCAATAGGTTCAATTCCATGGCCATCATTATAGAAAGGTGCTTTTTCATTTATCACATCAACAGTTATGTCTTTGTCTTCTTCTGCTTTGTTAATTTTCAATCCTGTAAGATGTGTAAAATCAATGTCTGCAGTTTGTTTAAAGTAGTAGTTTTGATCAAGGTATAGATAATTTCCTTCACCATTTTTTTTGTTTATATTTGCAAAATGTCTTGGATTAGATATTAGATAAGGCTCCTCTTTTGTCCCATTACCACCGCCAAAACCTTCTTCATTGTCTTGGCTATTTTCAAAATTGACATCAAAAGTGCCATTTGTTCCTTCTATACCATCATAACTGGAGAAGTAATCAATACATTTTCCAGTGCTATCATAAGTCAGAATAGCTTTTATTTTTACATTATTAGGATCGTCAGTGCCAGAAATTGTAGTAGTAAATTTTGTGTTGTCATCTACATTAGGTTCTACTTGTAAAATTTCTTTGTCTTCATTATCTGTTGATTTTGTTGTAGATTCAACTTTGTAGAAAATATCAGCTTTTGCAATGTTTTCAGAATTTAACGAATCAGTCAAAGTAAGTGTTACTTCTACAGATGGTTCTTGCTCTTCTTGATTGTTTTCTTCTTGCTGGTTGTTGTTTTCTTCTTGATTGTTTTCTTCTTGCTGATTATTGTTTTGTTCTTGATTGTTGTTCTCTTGTTGATTATTTTGTGTTAGCAACCAATAAGGATAATTTGGAGGAGTTGCTTTGCTTCCACCTCCGCATGCTGAAGTAAAGATAGTTGTAAGTAATAAGCAGATTATCATTACTGCCAATTTTGAGAAGTTTTTCAATTTTTTTCCCCTTTTCTTATTGAATATTAAAAAGATGTTTAGATATTGTAACTAATATGTTAACAACAATTTTACAAAAAATTAGGCAAATCACTAATACGATTGTTGCTATTTAATTAGTATTGTATATTATATAACAAATTTCAAAAAAGTCAAATTTTATTTTATTAATTCGCCTGTTAGGTAGTGTTTGTAAATTTCTTAGAAGTTATGTTTATAATTATTAAAGTTTATATTTATTTATGTAAATACAAGATAACTAACAATTATAAAAGTTTGTCAGGTGTAAGATAGTGAACTGCATCACTTTTTCTCATAGTAGTATCTAAAAAGAATGCTCCTACTTAAAATATTCTCTATTTTAAATAAAATTAGAAAAATAAAAAGAGAAAAATGTTAAAGTGAACATCTTACATCTGACAAACTAAAAATAAGAAAATATTTCTTTTATGAACACAATTTAATTGACATCTAAAATTCTTAGTTTTATAATAAAAAACAAAAAAATACAAAAACTAAAATATGCATAAGACAAAACAACTTCAAACATCTACAAGACAATCCCAAGAAAACAGAGAAATAAACAATTACCACAAAATAAATAAGCCCCTTTTAGGGGGTTTGGGTGTTCCTCAATACATCTTTTCTCGTTTATTGCAATTAATTCCAATATTGATAGGCATTACATTTTTGACATTTGGAATGTTAAAATTTTCTTCGACTGATGTTGTTGATAAAATGTACGAGCAATCAGGAACAATTTCAGAAGAAGTCAAAGCAAAAAAGAGAGCCGAACTTGGATTAGATCAGCCTTTTTTAGTTCAATATGGAAAATGGCTAAAAGATGTTGTTAGTGGAAATATGGGAAAATCTTTTGTTTCTGATAAATCTGTTTTAGAGATATTTCTTGACAAATTGCCTGCTACTCTTGAATTAATGGCAATTTCTATTCTATTGACAATTTTTATTTCATTACCATTTGGTATTATATCAGCGATAAATCAAAATAAATTTTTCGATTACATAATTAGAATATTTAGCTTTATTGGAAATTCACTTCCCAATTTTTTTGTTGCTCTTTTGCTTATTTATTTTCTTGCATTGAAATTAAATCTATTGCCAATAATGGGGAGTATTTACGATTGGCGTTCAGTAATAATGCCTGCACTTACTTTAACAATAGCAATGAGTTCAAAATATATAAGGCAAATAAGAGCTGTTATCCTTGAAGAAATTAATAAACCTTATGTGATTGGTGCAAGGTCTCGAGGTGTGAAAGAATCGACTATTTTAATAAAAAGTGTGCTTCCTTCTACTTTTGTTACATTGACAACATTGCTTGCTCTTTCTATAGGTTCGCTTCTCGGTGGTACTGCTGTTGTTGAAATTATTTTTATGTGGGATGGAGTGGGTAAAATGGCTGTTGACGCAATTTTAATGCGTGATTATCCAATTATTCAAGCCTATGTTCTTTGGATGTCAATAATTTATGTTTTTGTAAATTTTTTGGCTGATTTATTATATTATCAACTAGATCCAAGAGTTCGTCTTGAAAAGGAGAAACTATGAAATCTCCTTTAATTCCTTACTTGGCTTTAGCTATTATTTTAATTTTAATTGCAATTTTTGCCCCTTTTTTAACACCTTATGATCCTTATTCACAAGATTTGACAAATGCTCTTAAACCTCCTAATGTTCAAAATATTTTGGGAACAGATAGATATGGAAGAGATATTTTTTCACGAATTATAATAGGTTCACAAACTACTATTTGCACTTCTCTTGTTTTGCTTTTTGTAATAACAATTTTTGGCACTTTTATCGGAACTATTTGTGGATATAAAGGTGGAATGATTGACAATATATTGATGAGAATTTCAGATGTATTTTTGTCTTTTCCTCAAATGGTCTTTGCCATTGCTGTTTCAGGTATCTTAGGAGGCGGTCTTTTAAATGCAGGAATAGCACTTGCTGTAATTGCTTGGCCAAAATATGCTCGTCTTTCTCGTGGTTTGACTTTGACGATTCGTTCTATGCCTTATATTCAATCAGCTAAAATGGCAGGAACTGGTACATTTGCCATTATCTGGAATCATATTTTGCCAAATATTGCAGGAAGTATTTTTGTTACAGCAATTCTCGATCTTGGAACTATTATTATGGAATTGGCTGGTCTCTCTTTTTTAGGGCTTGGGGCAATGCCTCCAACTGCTGAATGGGGAGCAATGATGAACAATGGAAGATCGATGTTGCAAACTGCTCCTTGGGTTATATTATCTCCAGGTTTTGCTATTTTTGTAACTGTTGTAATATTCAATTTGTTGGGTGATAAACTCCGTGATGTTATAGATCCAAAAAATAGGGTATGAGATAATGAAATTAAAAATTTTTGTTGTAATTATTTTAGCATTATTTTTAATAGGTTGTCATAAACAGCAAGTAATAGACAATAAAACATTGGTTTATGGAACAATGGATTATGGCGTTTCAATGGAAAATACAGGAACTAATCCACATAAATCTTATTATGGTTGGACTGCTATCAGATATGGCTTAGGAGAAACGCTTTTTAAATTTAATGACAAAATGGAATTAGTTCCTTGGGTTGCTAAAGATTTTGAATATCTTGATGAGTATACAGTAAAAATAAATATAAAAGAAAATGTTTGTTTTTCAAATGGCAAAAAAGTTACAGGCGAATCTATAAAGAGATGTTTTGAAGATTTGATTAAAAACCACGAAAGAGCTTCAAATGATCTCAAAATAAAATCAATTACTGCAGATGATAACTTTATAATTATTAAATCGAGAGAAAAAGTACCTGCTTTGATTAATTATCTATCTGATCCCTATGGGGTCATTATTGATGTTGATGAGGAAGAAAAAGACGGAATTGTGATAGGAACAGGTCCTTATAAAGCAGTTAAAGTAACAGATAGAGAAATCGAACTTGTTAAAAATGAAAATTACTGGGGCGATGTAAAGCCAAAAATGGAAAAAATAATAGTAAAAAGCATTACAGATGGTGATATGTTGACAATGGCAATGCAAAATGGCGAATTTGACATAGCACAGGGAATTCCTTATTTGACTTTAGGATTGTTTACTGTTGGGACAGATAGATTTAAAATTATTTCTGCAGAAACATCGAGAATATATCAGATAGCATTTAATTTTAAAACTCCTGAATTACAAGATTTAAATGTTAGAAAAGCTATTTCAAAGGCTATTGATAAAGAAAATTTTACAAAAGTGCTTTTAAATGGAAATGGTTCGCCTGCTGTTGGTCCTTTTCCTAAAAATTTTTCTTATGGTGATGATTTTGTAAATGCTGTTTCTTACAATTTAGATGAGGCAAGAGAATTATTAAAAAAATCAGGCTGGATTGATTCAAATAATGATGGTTATGTTGATAAAAATGGCAAAAATTTTGAACTCAATTATTTAACATATACATCACGCCCTGAATTGCCATTGTTAGCAGAATATACACAAGATACTTTAAAAAAGATTGGAATTAAAGTAAATGTAAATGCCACTGATAATTATAAAAGTTTTCTGAAAAGTGGAAAATATGATATTTTTGCAAATTCCCTTGTAACTGCTCCTACAGGTGATCCTGAATATTATTTCACAAGTAATATAATAAAAGGAGCTGTTGGAAATAATGGATTTTATGACAGCTCCAAAATTGCAAAATTAGAAAAGGAACTTCACAATACTTTTGATGTAAAAAAGCGTTCTGATATTGCCATAAAAATGACACAGGAAGTTTTAAATGATTGTGCGTTGATTTATGTATCACATCTAAAAATGTCTTTTGTCATTAAATCTAATCTTAAAGGTTTTTATGGCCATCCTTCTGATTATTACGAGATAACAGCGGAAATTGAGAAACAATGATTTTATCTGTAAATAATTTATCTATTGAATATAACAAAAAAATAGTTGTAAAAGATATAAATTTTGATTTGCCTAATGGTAAGATTTTAGCCATTGTTGGAGAAAGCGGAAGTGGTAAATCAACAATTTTAAAAGCGATTGCTGGATTGCTTCCTTCTTCTGGTAAAATATCTTCTGGTGAGATATTTTATAATGGTAAAGATATTACTTTTCTTTCTGACAGTGAGAGAAGAAAATTAGCAGGTTCTTCCATTGGTATGATTTTTCAAAATGCCACTGATTCTTTTTGTCCAATTCGCAATGTAGGAGATCAGATTTATGAGGCTGTAAAAGAGCATAAAAAGTGTTCTTATGACGAATTTTTGGAAAATGCAAAAAAAATAATGAAGAAAATAAATCTCGATGAATCTGTTTTGGAACAATATCCTTTTAAATTAAGTGGTGGAATGGGGCAGAGAGTAGGTATTTTGTCGGCAATGATTTTAAATCCAAAACTTTTACTTGCAGATGAGCCGACATCTGCACTTGATATTGTAACTCAACTAAGTGTTGTTGAAGAGTTGATGAATTTGAGAAAAGAAAATAATCTTTCAATAGTTATTGTAACACATCATTTGGGAGTTGCTTATTATATGGCTGATTATGTTTTGGTTATGAAAAAGGGATGTCAAATTGAATTTGGCACAAAAGAAGATGTCTTTTATTCACCTAAAAAAGATTATACGAGAGAGTTGATAGAGGCCGTAAAATAGAGCGGGAGATTTGTTCTTATGGCGTGTTGGTAAATTCTTTGTCTTTTTTATAAAAAATATTGTTTTTTTTATTTTGCATGTTATAATAAAATAAAATATAAAAATATGGAAGGGAAAAAAAATGTCAATTTCTACAATAAGTATCCGTGTTGATTCTGAATTAAAAAGAAAAGCTCAACAAGTATGTAAAAAAATGGGATTAAATATGACTTCTGCTATAGAATTATTTCTTAATAACACAGTAAAAGACGAAGAACTTCCATTAATTCCAAACAAAGAAACAATAGAAGCATTAAAAGAATATGAGGAAATGAAAAATAATCCTGAAAAATATAAAAGATATAGTTCTTTTAAAGAAGCTATGAAAGATGTATTTGAAGAAGAAAATGTATAATGTAGTTTTGTCAAAAAATTTTAAAAAAGAGGAGAAATCCAGCACATATAAAAATATAAAAGATATTATATTATTTTGCAAATAAGGAGTTTATATGATTAAGAAAAAAAATGCATTTTTAGCTATGTTTCTTTTCTTTGTAGCTATCATAACTTCAGCT
>CADAWZ010000097.1 GCA_902791745.1 uncultured bacterium | reverse complement strand
TTCAAATGAAATTTTTGCTTTTTTGAATTCTTTTGAATTGTAATTCATTTTCATTCTGAAGAAGAAATCTGTTATTGAATTGACTTCTTTGTCAAATCTGCGGAATCTTGTTTTTACTTCTTCTGCAAGAACTCCTAAATATTTCATTAGGTATGCAGTTCTTTCAGATTGGTATTTGACAAATTCGTCAATGCTCATTCTCTCAGTGTATGTGTTATTTATTGAATCAAGTTTTTCATAATCAAATGCAGGACCACTTGTTGAAATTCTTGCAGGATCAAATTCTTTGTCGAGTTCTTCCATTGTGAAGATGTCCATTGCACTTATCTCTTCTTTTGTTTTTCCTTCAGTATTTCTTGAATATCCCATCAGTGCAAGAAAATTCAAGAGTGCTTCAGGAGTATAACCTGCTGCTCTAAACCATCTTAGTGAAACTGGATTTTTTCTCTTTGAAATTTTGCTTTTGTTCTTATCAGGATTTCTCAAAAGTGAGAGATGATAAAATTCAGGAACTTTCCAGCCAAATGCTTTATATAAAAGGATATGTTTTGGGGTTGAAACGATCCATTCTTCCCCTCTCATTACATGAGTTATTCCCATTAAATGGTCATCGACAACATTTGCCAAATGATATGTTGGGAATCCATCAGCTTTCAATAGAACCTGATCGTCGATTTCAGAATATTTTCTTGAAATTTCTTTTTTTCTTGTGTGATCAAAAAATGTTATAAGTGCATCAGGATCGTCATCTGGAACTTTAAGTCTGATAACATAGGGAATACCCTGTTCTTCTTTTTCTTTTATTTGTTCAGGTGTCAAATGTCTACATGGAGAATCTGAAGCAAAATAACCAACTGCGGGGCGTTTTTCCTTTTCTTGTCTCGTTCTCATTTCTGCAAGTTCTTCTTTTGTGCAGAAACACTTATAAGCAAGACCTTTGTCAAGGAGTTCTTGTGCATATTTTCTGTAAATTTCTGTTCTCTCTGATTGTCTGTATGGTGCATAGGGACCACCAATGTCTGGACCTTCATCCCAATCGAGACCAAGCCATCTGAGAGATTCAAAAATAGCTTTTTCTGAATTTTCAGTATATCTAGTTTGGTCTGTGTCTTCTATTCTCAATATAAATTTACCATTGTGTGATTTCGCAAAAGCTCTGTTAAATAGAGCTATGTATGCTGTTCCGACATGTGGCTCACCTGTTGGAGATGGAGCTATGCGGACACGAACTTCATTTTCCATTTTTCCTCCCATTATATATCTTCATCAACTGATAATTTCATTGGAAATGATGTTAGATTTTTTAAATTGCCATTATGGTCTATATAAAAAGTATCTTCAAGCCTTATTCCTGCTGATTTAGATTTATAATAAAGCCCTGGCTCTATTGTAAAAACCGACATTTTTTTAAATATATCATTTGATATAAAACTTAAACCTGGTGATTCATGAACATCAAGACCAACACCATGCCCTAATGAATGTATATATCCTTCCTTAGTTCCTGCATTGTCTCTCGAAGTCTTATGTCCTTTTTGAATAAAGAAATCTGAAACAGCTATATCAGTAATATTTGTTTTATAACCTAACTTTACTGATTTTTTTCCTATTTCATATGCTTCTTTTACCTGATTATATAATGTTTTTACATAGTCACTCGTTTTCCCTACACAAAATGTTCTTGTCATATCTGAAAAATATCCAGTTTTGTTGTCGTTTGGAAATATATCAATTACAATAGGGGAGCCTTCTTTTACTTGCATTTCAACATTTCCTGTCATATGAGGGCTTGCGGCTTCTTCTCCCATTGAAATTATCGGAATTTCTGCACCTGAAAGCCCTTGTTCAGCAATTGTTTTTTCTACTAAATGCCTTATATCTCCCAATTTTATTGGCTTTCCACTTTTGTCAAATAGAAGAGAATCTTTTATAATTCCATCTTTAAGCAAATTTCTTATTTCTCTGTATATTCCAGAAACTTTTGTTGAAACAGATTGTATTTTTTCTATTTCGTCATCAGTTTTTACTTCTCTTACTTTCTTTATAATATCGGAATCTTTTATATCAGCCAATTTTATTCTGTCTATTTTTTGCATTATTTCATAAATCATGAATGCTCTTTGAAATGGTTGATTGCCAAGTAAGAGTATTTTTCCTGATATTTCAAATTTTTCTATACATTTTTTTATAAAACTTTCTGTTTGGTCTTGTGAAGAAGATAGTTTTCTTATTTCATCTCTTGAAACTATCTCATCTCTGCAAATGGTTTTTGCTTTTGACTGTAATGCTTCTTCAGATTCAAGAATATTGTGAATAATTATAGGTTCTTCACCTTTTTTTATCAAGATTATAGGAGAAGCAAATGTTAAATCTTTTAAAAAATATCTTATGTCTGTCGATTTCTGCCTTTCTCCTGAAAGGATAACCCAATCTATATCCTTTTTTTTCATTTCTTCAAATAAAATTTTCCCCATGTCATTCTTCCTTTTATTTTAAATGCATCTTATATCCCCATAAATAATGAAGTGAACCCTAAATTTAGTTGCATTACGGTGCTTTTCGGTAAAAACATATGGTTGGATATTATGGTGATTTTTGTTGAATTTTGATATTTGTAACTAAAACATTAATTTAAATTAGAAATAATAAAAAATATACAGAAATTAATTTTAATCTTTATTTTTATTATTTTTTAAAAAACAAAAAATCCCCTTTAGATAAAGAGGATTTATAAAAACAAAATTATTATTTAAATACTTATTTTAAATTTTTGATTTTTTCAGCAATGGCTTTTCCTGTGAAACCAAATTTTTCTGCAAGGACTTTGGCAGGGGCTGAATGACCAAATGAAGTCATACCTATAACGATACCATTTCCTTTTACAAATCTATCCCAATCTCTTGTTCTTGTCGCTTCTATTGCAACTACAGGAAGATTACTTGGAATTACTGATTTTTGATATTCTTCAGATTGAGCTTCAAAAATTTCAGGAACAGGCATTGAGACAACTCTTACATCAATTCCTTCTAATTTTAAAATCTCTTGTGCTTCAATAGCTGTACTTACTTCAGAACCAGTTGCTATCAAAACAAATTTTGCTTCTTTTTCTTCTTTACTTATTATATAACCGCCTTTTCTTACGGCTTCTATAGCTTCTGCTGTTTTTTCTTTGTGAAGCTGTGGAAGATTGTGACGAGAAAGAATGAGAGCAGTTGGACCAGTTTTATTTTTGAGAGCCATTTCCCAAGCTACAGCTGTTTCAAAGGCATCTGCAGGTCTTATTACTGTCAAATTTGGTATTATTCTGAGTGAAGCAATATGTTCTATTGGCTGGTGAGTTGGACCATCTTCTCCCAAGAAAATGCTGTCATGAGTGAATACATATATAACTTGTGTACCCATGAGAGCAGAAAGCCTTATAGCTCCTCTCATATAGTCGCTAAAGACTAAGAATGTAGCACCATATGGAATAAATAATCCATACAGAGCCATTCCATTCATAAATGCACCCATTGCGTGTTCTCTGATTCCAAAATGCTGATTTCTTCCAGCAAAATCATTTGGTTTTATTGATTCTGCGTTTTTGATATGACATTTTACTGAAGGTTCAAGGTCTGCACTTCCTCCAGTTATGAAAGGTAAGATTTCTCCTGCTTTTTGAATGACATTTCCTGAAGATACTCTTGTTGCTTCTGCTTTTTCAGAAATAGCTTCTAAAAGTTTGTCTATAAAATCTGCAGGTATTTCTTTTTCTTGATATACTTTTAGTTCTTGTGCTTTTTTGGGATATTTTTCAGACCAAGTATTAAATAGTTTTCTCCATTCTTCATATGCTTTTTTCTTTGCTTCTACTTTTTCTGTACAGAATTTTGAAACTTCTTCAGGGATATAGAATGTTTTATCTTCAGGAAGTCCAAATTTCTTTTTCATTTCTTTGATTTCTTCATCGCCTAATGGTGAACCATGAGAGCCTGCTGTATCTTGTTTTGTTGGAGCTCCAAATGCTATGTGTGTCTTGAAGATTATGATTTTTGGAGCACCTTTATATTCAATTGCTTCTTCTATTACTTTTTTGATTTCTTCTTTATTGTGTCCATCTGCATTATAGACTTTCCAACCATAAGATTCATATCTTTTAGCTGTGTCATCACTGAAAGCAATATTTGTATTTCCCTCTATTGTAATATTGTTGCTGTCATATAATAAAATTAGGTTGTCCAATTTTAGATGTCCAGCAAGTGAACATGCTTCTGCACTTACACCTTCCATTAGACATCCGTCTCCAGCAATAGCAAATACATTGTGGTCAATTATTTTTATGTCATCTGTATTGAATCTTGACTGTGCCATTTTTTCTGCGAGTGCCATTCCACAAGCCATTGCTATACCTTGACCAAGTGGACCAGTTGTACATTCTATTCCTGGTAATGCACCATATTCTGGATGTCCTGCTGTTTTATAATCCCATTGTCTGAAATTTTGAAGGTCTTCTAAAGTTACATTATATCCAAATAAATGAAGTAATGAATATAAAAGGGAAGAACCATGTCCTGCAGAAAGGACAAAACGATCTCTATTTATCCAATTAGGCTCTTGGGGATTGAATAATAAATAATCGCTCCAAAGAACTGATGTAATATCAGCTGTTCCCAAAGGCATACCAGGATGTCCTGATTTTGCTTTTTGAACTGTGTCTGCACATAACATTCTCAATGTTGATGATAATAAATCCATAATTTACCCTCTTTCTTATTTTTTAATTTTTAAAATTTCTTTTTTATACTTGTTAAATCCTTTGAAATAATATATAGTATATAAAAATATTAATATTTAGAATTTGAACATTATGAAAACAAAAAATAAAAATAATAAAAAAAATAAAAATAATAGACTTGTAAATATTGCAAAACAAAAAGAAATAAAACAAATTAAAGAAAACATAGAAAATAGAAATGATTCAAATAATAATTTTTTTGATAAAATAGAATCATTTATGGAAAAACCAATATATCCAATTTTATTATTGTTTATTATTGGAGTTTTTGTAAGATTTTTTTTAGCCTGTTTTCAAAAAAATATTTTTTTATATACAGATGAAATATGTTTTCTTGAATTATCTCGTTCATTATCTCGTTTTTCACTTGAAGTGCGTTCTATTCACTATCCACTTTATTATATATTTTATCCATTAGCTATTTTACCAGCCCATATTTTTTCCAATGGTATTATATCTTATGATGTTATAAAATTAATAAATTCTATTCTAATGAATTCTGCAATTTTTCCAGTTTGGCTTCTTTCAAAAAAAATGGCATCTAAAAATGAAGTGTTAATTTCATTTTTATCTATATTTATTCCTGATTTATGTTTTACATGTACTGTTTTAGCAGAAAATCTCGTTTATCCACTTGCTATGTGGTTCTTATATTTTGTGTATAAATATTTAGAAGATACGAAAGATAATAAGAGAAAATGGCTTTTTATGTCATTTATTTTTGGATTGCTTTTATTTTTTACAAAAGCTGTCTCACTCTATTTTTTAGTAGGCTTTTTCTTATATCTTTTTATAACTTTCTTTATAAAAGCTAATAAAAAAATAAAAATTATATCTTTTATATTTGTTGTTTTATTTATTATTTTATTTATTATTTTATCTCCACATATGTTTAAAGTATATGATGTTAAATATCATTACTTTTTTGACTTTAATAGAATATTAGCGATGTTTAGGTATGTTATCTATTTTTTTGGTTATATATCTCTTGGATTTGGTATAACATTTATCATAATTCCAATATTGTTTACACATTATCTTACTGAAGATAATAAAAATTTTCTTTTCGTAACCTTGTCATCATTAATGACAGCTATATTTGCTGTTGTATTTATGGTTTCTTTAAAAGAAGATTATCCTTCTTCATCAATAACACCTCATTTGAGATATTTTTTCCCACTTGTAATACCTTTCATCTTGCTTGTATTTTCCATTGATTTTGAATCTACAAAATATAAAATAAATAATTTGCAAAAAATAATTGCTGTTTGTTTTGTAATTTTTATGCAGATTTGCATAGGTCGTTTTCCAGAAGGAAATTATACTGCATTTATGGATATTGCCTATTTAAGAGATTCTCTTTTATGTCCACTTTTGAATTATTCTTTAGGTTTTGTAAAGATAAAAGGAAGTTTATTTGATTTTCTGAAAATTTTAATTTTGATTATCACAATAATATTTGCAACTCAAATATTTAAATCACATTTACAACAGATGAAAAATTGGACAGTTTCCACTTTTATTATATTTTGTTTAATAAATAACTATTGTTCTTATAAGTCTGCTTTTAATGTTAGTGTTCCAAATGTTGATATTTTAAAACATCAAGTTTCTTTTTTAAATGAATCTCTAAAAAATTCTACAGTTCTTCTAATAGGAAAATATTCTGCAAGTGAAAAAGTTTTTGATACATATACAAAATTGAAATATTATTATACTACATCTTATATGTATGAAAATACTTTAAAAAATAACTATATACCAAGTATTGAACTTCCTTTAATAAGTATGCAGTGGAGTCCTGAACATAATCCAGAAAAAGCTAAGGCTTCAAAATGGGCACACCCAGATGTTGGAATAGATGTAAATAATCCATATTTTGTTGTGCCAAATATAGATTATATAATCGTTTCTCCTTATGTTAAAGTAAACTTAATTTCAATGAATATATCACCAGTATTTATTCCAGGAGTTAGTGATTTTAAAGTTTATGCGGTTATTAAAAATACTCAATAGATAATTATTAAAACATATTATATTACATTTATATTGATACTATACATATATTTTTTTTCTCTTCAATTTTAGCTGTCAAGACTTTTTATAAGCTATTTGCTTATGTCTCTAACTTGTCCAAAATATCAAATATTCTTTTCTGTGTATCAAATTGAGAAAGAGGAATTTGGATATTTCTAATTTTATCTAAATTTAAATGAACCCTTGTATTTTTATTTTTATTATGATACTATAATAAGAGCTAAAAACAGGAATTTAACAACTCGAAAGGAAGAGAATATGGCGAGATATGCTATAGGTATAGATTTAGGAACGACAAATTCATGTTGTGCCTATATAGATAGATATGAAAAAGTCGAAGAGGGAAAAACTGGAAGGACTATTCATTTTCTTGACATTCCCCAATGTATAGAA
>CADAWZ010000096.1 GCA_902791745.1 uncultured bacterium | reverse complement strand
ACGATGTGAAGATTCAGCCATACGCTGTATAACTTCACCTACACTATTTTGGGAAACTTGTCCACCACGAGTTTGGGAAACATCAGCAGTACGAGTTTGAACTTGTCCACCACGAGTTGAAACTTCACCACCACGAGTTGAAGCTTTTGGCAAATCATTAGATATCAATATTGCAGTAGAATTACTATCTTGTTTAGATTGAGCAACTGTTTTGTTGCGAATTTCACTACCATGATTCGAATTTTCTTGTTGAGCTTTTGGTAAATCACTACGCTTTAATATGGTAGTTGGATTACTTTCTTGTTTAGGCTGTGAAACAGTTTTGTTACTAACTTCATGACCATGGCTAAAATTTTCTTGTTGTGCTTTTGGTAAATCACTACGCTTTAATATGGTAGTTGGATTACTTTCTTGTTTAGGCTGTGAAACAGTTTTGTTGCTAACTTCACGACCATGGCTTGAATCTTTCTGTTGAGCTTTCGTAGTTTGCTTTTGATTAATAGTTTCTTTATTTGTTTGTATATTTTGTTGTTCTGTTTTTACAGTTGATTTTTTCAATCTTTCAAAAGCCTTAGAAAAAGCAGCTTTTGTTTTAGTCTGATTGACAGGAGTATCTGAACTTTGACTAGCAAAATTAGCAACTGTAGCTTTTTTACTCTCTGTCATCTTATTTTCAGAATTAAGACTTTTATTTAATTGTAATTCTTCTTTCTTTTGTGTCGTCTCTATAGCTTTCTTTGTTGTTGCAGAAGTCTCTGGACTATTTGAATGAACATTATTATTTGAAGATTGAGCAACACTATTTTTTTTAGGGATATTTAAATTTCTCTGATTAAATTTTATATAACTTTGATTTTTTAAATTTTCTTCTTTAGAAATACTTTGTTTTTGTGGTTGTTGTTCTTCTTGCTTTTCGACAGATAAATACCCCTTAAATCCCTTATCAAGATCAAGCCTTGCATTTAATTTTAAATCTTTTTTTAATGAAATTTTATCTGATAAAATAGCTTGATTTACATTTTGTTCTGCATTCTGTGTCTGTAAAGATTTAGCTGGGGAAGTAACAGATTTCTGAGTTACCTGTGGTGTTGTAGGTTTATGTGCAGAAATATTATTAGAACTATTAGAAATGAAATTCATTGTAGTATTCAACAAATTATTGGACATAAATTCCCCCTATTCCTTACTTAATATCATTAATTGTAACAACAGTTTTTATTTTATTAGTCATTTCTTTTGCACCAACTTTATCTTCTAAATCAAGCATTTTTTTAAAACCAACTCCATATACAGGATCTGCAATCTCTTTCATACGATTAGCTAAAGCATAAGCACCTATCAAATCAAGATATTTATATTCAATCCATTTTGCAAAGCCTTCTCTAACAATCATATCTTGGCTTCTAACACATCTTTCAACTTGCCATGCATGAGTAAGTTCATGAGCTAATGTTGCACAAAATTCATCTTCACTCATACCTTTCATTAAATAAATTTCATGTCTGCCATTTATAAATCTATGGAGTCCTATTTCAGCCCCTTTATAAGTTGCATCATTCATTATTTTGTCCATTTCTGAACCTTCTAAAAGATGATAATCCACAGATATCGCAACAAAAATACCAAATTCTTTAACAAGTGTAGCCTTTACTTTAGGAATAAGGGCATCCATTTGTTTTGAATCATTTATAATATCCGTTGGAGCAGACAAAGCAATACTCGGAATAAATGATAAAATAAAAACAACTAAAAATAAAATATTTTTTCTCATAAAATTTTAACTCCTATTCCTAAAATTAAAAGGATTTTTTGACAAATAAGCATTAAAATACTCTTTTTGTTCTGTCACTTCCTCACCGATCCATAAAGGCAGTATTTCTGGAAATTTAACATTGTCCTTAGAAATTTCAATTTCTGCCAAAATAAGCCCTTCATTTAAATCATAAAAAACATCAACTTCCCAATAAAATCCATCAACAAAACAGACATGGCGTGTTTTTCTTACAACAAAATCAAGACACATATTATCAATCATATATTTAGCATCATCTATTGGAATTTCATATTCAAATTCAGCTCCAATACATTTATTTTTTTGACCTTTTATCGTTAAAAATGCTTTATTTCCAAATATTCTAACTCTAACACATCTATCAGAATCAGTCGACAAATATCCCTGAACAATATCAAAAGAAGATGTTACAAATTTTTTCCAATCTGAATTTAAAACAAGATATTTTTTTTCTATTTCAAAAGCCATTCTTTATAATAATATTTCAAACTTAAAATAAACATATTATCTTAAAATAAACATATTATATATTATATCACGAAAATAAACAAAAAAAACAAGGTAATAACAATTTTTCAAAAGAATATCTAAAAAAATATTTTTTATGGAGATAAAAAATGAGATTAGGTATAATAGGAGCAGGTCCTGGTGGATATACAGCAGCACTTGTTGGAGCTTCAAAAGGGCTTGAATGTATATTATTTGAAAAAAATGATATAGGAGGAACATGCTTAAATAGAGGATGTATTCCAACAAAAGCACTCTTAGCATCTGCCCATGTCATAGATAAAATAAAAAAAGCTAAATCTTACGGAATAGAAATTTCAGATTTTAACTTTAATATTGACAAAATAAACGAAAGAAAAAATAACATAGTAACGACTTTAAGAACAAACCTTGAAAATTTAATCACAAAGAAAAAAATAAGAATTATCAAAGAACAAGCAAAAATTAAAGATTCAAAAACAATAATAGCTGGTGATGAAGAAATCAAATGTGATTCAATAATAATTGCAACAGGTTCAGAACCATTGGAAATATGGAAAGATAAATCAGTAATTAACAGTACTGAAGCATTAAATTTAAAAGAAATTCCAAGCAGTATGTTGATAGTTGGAGCAGGTGCAGTTGGTCTTGAATTTGCATGCTTTTTTTCATCAATGGAAACAAAAGTAACTGTCGTTGAAGCTGCTGATCATATTCTTCCGACCATGGACAAAGAAATAACAGATACACTCACTAGAGAACTCAAAAAAAGAGGAATAAAAATTAAGGTAAAATGTAAAACCGAGAAAATTGAAAATGGAAAAGCAACTTTTTCAGATGGAAAAGAAGAAACTTTTGACAAAATACTTTCTGCAATAGGAAGAAAATACAACAATACAAATTTAGGTATTGAAAATACAAACATAAAACTTGAAAGAGGAAGAATACTTGTCCATGACTCCATGGAGACGGATGAAAAAGGTATATATGCAATAGGAGATATAGCTTACGGCTATCCACTATTGGCACATGTCGCTTCTTATCAAGCAATAACTGCAATCAAAAATATATGTGGTGAAAAATGTTCTTTTGACGGAAATATAATTCCAGCCTGCATATTTACATCTCCTGAAGTTGCTTCTGTTGGATTAAATGAATATTCAAAAGAAAATCTTCAGTCAATAAAATTGCCAATACGAGTTTTAGGAAGAGCCCATGCAGAAGGTGAAATTGCAGGCATGATCAAAGCTATTACGGAAGATGGCAAAATTAAAGGTATTCACATTATAGGAGAAAGAGCATCTGATTTAATTGCAGAAGGAGCAGTGTTAGCAAAATATAACTCTGATGTAAGCGAAATTTCAGAAGTTATACATGCACATCCAACATTTGCAGAAATTTATGCTGAATTATTCCACTTAGGAGCTGGAATGCCTATACATGGATAAAAGATAAATAAGGAGGTTCTATGAAAAAAATCGCTTTAACATTTATATTTGTATTTTTTCTATGCATCGCTATTGGATTTTGTTCTGACAAAATAAAATATTATTCAACTTCAAGTGGTTTGATGTATTTTAGAGTTACAAATATAATATACAATGATAGCATACTTATGGATTCTGGAGATAGAAAAAGACCTACACAAAATAATACATTTGCCCAATTAATGATAAACTTTGCAAACCTGACAGATAAACCTATCGGAAAAATGGGATTGCATCCAACAAAATTGGAAGTCGATCCTTCAAAATTATATTTAGTTGGTCAAAGTGGTAAATATTATTCAGGAATGAATGCAACAAAATTTTTAAGAAACGAATTAAAGCCTTTTAAACAGAAAAGAACACTTGAACCTGGAGAAGATATAGTTGTAGCAATGGCTTTTCATGTTCCAAAGAATGACAAAATAGCAGGTGTAATATACAAATTTCCAGGGGGCATGACATTAAATATAGATTATAGCAATCCGCCACAAATGGAAAAATAAAGGAAATAACCATGGAAAATCAAGAAGAACAAAACAATATAAAAAATAAACCTAAAAGACAAGCTATAAAAATAACTTCTAAGGCTTACAAAGAAGAAAGTGAAAAAGCAAAGCAAGAAAATGAAAATAATACAAAAAAAGAATTAGAAAAACAATATATAAATGACGACAAAACAGCAGAGTCAAAAAATGAGCAAGAAGAAAATAGCGAAATTCCTGAAATTGTAATGGGGAAAGATCGCAAACTACTTGAAAGAAAAAAACAAGAAAGTGAAAAAGAGCTTGAAAAATTACAATCAAAAAGTAAATTGCAAAAATTTTTTAGTTTAGAAACATTACAAAAAATATGTCTCTGTCTTGCCTATCTTAGTGGTGCATTATTTGTTGGAATATCACTTATGATGATTTTGGGAATATTAAAAATATTTCCTCAAGATTCTCCACTATTTGGATTTGATTTAATTCCTGCAATATATATTTGGTATCCATTTGTATTTGCTCTTATTTGTTCGCTAATAGCTAAAAAATTTAAAATATCTATATTTTTTAGCATATTTATGATTATATTTATCTTTTGTACAGCTGATTGTAGTTTCTGTTATAAAGACAAAGATGCAAGCAAACAATCTGCATTTGGAAAAACTTATAAAGTAGCAACTTTAAATACAGCACAATATGATAAAGGTTTTGAAAATATAAGTAAATCTGTAAATGCACTTTCACCAGATTTTATAGTTTTACAAGAAGTAAATTTTCCTATTGAATTAGGTGCTCAAGTTACCAAAATAGCATTTCCAAAGTATCACATAAAATATGGAAAAAGCGATAATATCATTTTATCAAAATATCCAATTATAGAGTTTCATGAGATAGCATTACCAAGCAAACAACCTGGATACATAGACAACACGCCTGAAAATAACAAAAATAATGTTCCAAGATACTTTCAGCATGCAGTCGTAAATGATAATGGCACAAAAATCAATATTTTATGCTTAAGATTAATCGCTGGAAGAAGTAAAGATTTCCTTAAATCTCCTTCAGAATGTATTGAATGGGGACAATATTTAGCAAGAGTTCAAATGAAAGAATCTGCATTTATGAGACAGTATATTGAAAAATTAAAGGGTCCATGTGTTTTTGGAGGAGATATGAATGCTCCACCTTATGCATTATCAATGAAAGATATATATGCAGTCGGAGTAGATATTGCACTTGCCACAAAATTAATTCCTGATGCAACATTTCCTGCAAAAGGTCCAAATCAAAGACTTGATTATATTTTCTGTACAAGAGATTTTAAACCTGAAAAAATAGAAGTCCAAAAAGATATTATATCTGATCACAGATGCGTTCTTGCAACACTTACATTGGTAGAAAAAGAAAAATATAATGTTAAAACATATAAAGAATATATAGAAAAAGGGAAAAAACAAAAAGCTTCTAAATCAGATAAAAAAGGGAAAAAATAAACTTTTCAGAAAGCTATATTTGGACTATAATCTAAATATAGCTTTTTTATTTCAATGGAGGATTTATGAAAAAATATTATAAATTGGCAACATTGCTAATCATCTTATGTCTATGTTTCACAATTGTTGGTTGTAAAAGTAAAAAAGAAATTGAACAAAATAAAAAATTAGAGGTTCAAGCTGAATGTTCTATCAATTTGAGTGCAATTTCAAATGCCTGTGATATATATGCAAAAGAACATGAAGGAAAATATCCTAATTCTTTAGACGAACTAAAGCGAAATTCTAAAGAAAATTTTTCAATCAATTGTCCTGAAAATTCAAATAAATACTTGTATATTTCAAAAGATGAAAAATATTATTATATAATTAAATGCTCTGACCATAAAATCATAATGGACAACAAACTTGGGATAATAGAACTTGATACTTTTAAAAGAGAGCCAAAATTTAAAAATATAGTACAACAAGAATTACAAGAAAATCTAAATCCTGAAGAACTAAAAGAAATTGGAATAGATTAACTCCATTTTTCTACTCAAAGATTTTACATCAATGCATAAATTTATTGGTATTACTGCACATTTTTGTAAAATTGATAATAAAAATGCAACAGATTATTATATTCTAAAATGTCAAAAACATCCACTGCTATTTGATTCTATTATGGGACGAATAGATTTAGAAAATGGCGATGCCCAAATTAAAGAATATTATAATGAAATTTCAAATGGAAAAATTAACATGGGTGAGGGTAAAGAAATTACATTAACCGATGATGAGTTGAAAGAATTTGGAATAAAATAAATTATAAAAAACAACGAGTTCTGATAGCTTTATCAGAACTCGTTGTTTTATTGTTCCATGCTAAATTCTAATTTTTAGATAGAATTTTCTGTTTTTCTACATCAAATTCTTTTTGTGTCAAAGCTCCTGAATCAAGAAGAGCCTTCAATTCTTTTAATTCATCAACTTTAGTTCTTTGTTGTACAACAACATTATTAGGTATATTTTTATAATTTATTTGATTATTTTTATTAAATTCTTCTTGAGTTTTTAAAAGATTTTCTCTAAATATTAAATAATCAGGAATATTTTTAAATTTTATAATTGTTCCACCTGTACCTTTTACCAAAATAGTACCTACTTAAAACATAGACCATACACTTGATTCTGTTGATATAGATTCAACTTTATCAAAATTAATTTCAAAAGTTTTTGAACCTTCGATAATAACTCTTCTATCTGTTACTATACATAAATCCAAAAGATAAATTATCATTTGAATTCAAAGCTATATAAAAACAAATTACAACAAATATAATAAATTGACAAATAGCTTCAACAAAACTCAGATGAGCCTCAAATAATTTTTTTTCTCCATCTACAATTTTAATTTTCATACAATCTCCTATTTGTATTATGATCCTCGCTTGTTTAATAAAAAAGCGAGTGCAAGGCACCAATTACAATTGGTGCCTTGCACTCAAAGAATAACAATTTACTTAAATATTAGTTATTTAAATAAATATTCCTT
>CADAWZ010000095.1 GCA_902791745.1 uncultured bacterium | reverse complement strand
AAACAAGATAAATGTTATCTTTGTGAGAAAAAGCGAACGACATCATGAGCTTGCGAGTGTTTAAAGTGAGCTTTTTATCACAAAGTAACATTCGGCAGTAAATAAAAAAATAGTATTTTTGAATATTATTATGAACTAAAAAAATTGATTTCCTAAATCTTTGATTATATTGCACAAAAGTTGAGATAAAGTATAATATAAACTGAGTTAAATTACCTCATTCATTGATCCTGTTCTATATCCTTTTAAATCCATAGTTATATAATCAAATCCAAAAGATTTTAATTTTGCATATATTTCATCTCTATTTTTTAAGATAATATCAAATTCATCAGGCATTACTTCTATTCTTGCAAGATTTTCTCCATGTATCCTAACTCTAACTTGATGAAGCCCTAAATTTAAAAGAAATTGTTCTGATTTGTCAACCATAGAAAGTTTTTTCTCGTTTATTGTCTCACCATATACAAAACGAGAGGCAAGACATGCAAAAGACGGTTTATTCCAAGTTGGCAATCCCAAATATTTTGAAAGTGTCCTTATTTCTTCTTTATAAAATCCTATCTGTCTAAGTGGACTTAAAATACCAAGTTCTTTTATTGCCTGAAGTCCAGGACGATAATCTCCATTGTCATCTAAATTTGAACCTTCTGCAACATGTAAAATATTTTCTTTTTTGGCAAAGTCAATTATTTTTTTGAAAAGTTCTTTTTTGCATAGATAACAACGATTTTTAGGATTGTGTGAAAAACCTTCTATTTGCAATTCTTCAGATTCAAGCTGAATATATTTTATATTTTCTTTTTGACAAAATTTTTTAGCTTCTTTTCTTTCTCTTTCAGGAAATGAGGCTGATTTTGCAGTTACCGCTACCACATTTTCACCAAGTGCTTCTTTTGCAACTTTTAATAAAAATGTGGAATCAACACCACCTGAAAAAGCTACAACAAGTCTCTTTTGTGCTCTTAGATATTCTTTCAAATTTTCGTATTTATTTTTTAGTTCAAGTGAAATTTCTTCTATCATATTAACCACCTGTGAAATATTTACTTTTACCCTTTTTCACTTTCTTATTAGTTTTCTGTTTAGATATACCTCTTCAAAAACGAGGGGATAATGGGAAGTTGAAATTTTTACCTATTCTATTTTACCTATTCTATACATCCCAAATTTTGAACATATCTTTATATCTTTTTTTCGATAACTCGACATATTCAGGCATAATATCAATGCCGATAAATTTTCTTTTCATCAATATCGCCTGTATGCCTGTTGTTGAGCTACCACAAAATGGATCAAGTACCAAATCGCCTTCTTTTGTAGAGGCTTCTATAATTCTTTTTAAAACTGCAAGTGGCTTTTGAGCTGGGTGTGAACCAGATTTTTTTTCAGATTTTTTGGCAGATGGAATAGTCCAAACAGATCTCATTTGTTTTCCCTCTTTTTTTATTGGATCATCATCCCAATTTTTAAATTTCATCTCTTTGTAATTGAAAGTATAATTCTTTTTGTTGTCTTTCTTTGCCCAAAGTATGGTTTCGTGACTTGCTGTAAAACACTTACAAGAGAGATTTGGCGGTGCATTTGGTTTAAACCAAGCAATATCATTTATTATTTTAAATTTTTCAGATAAAAGAGCATAACCAGCTGTATAGATGGAATGATATGTACCACTTATCCAAATTGTGCCATTTGGTTTTAGAACTCTTGCACAGGCTTTTATCCATCTTTTGGTGAATTTTAAATTTTCTTGTAAAGTCAATGGTTTATCCCATTCTCCTTTGTCAACGCTTTCCATTTTTCCACCTTTACAAGTAATGCCTCCACTTGAAAGATTATATGGAGGATCTGCAAAAATCATATCAACAGATTCTTTTGGAAGTTTTGACAAAATCTTTATAGAATCACCTAAATATAATCTAAAATCTTTGTCTTCAAAAAAAGGTTTCATTATATCTTCCGCCTTTATTATATTATAATCGAATATAATATACAAAAAAACACTCTTACAATTTTTCTTTTGTAAGAGTGTTTTTAATAGTAATTTAGAAAGTTCTACATCTGTTGAATGGGAAAATTATTAAAACAGCTTTGCCTACCAAATTTTTTCTTGGAAGAAATCCCCAAACATGGCTATCATCACTGTTATTTCTATTATCTCCCATTACAAAATAAGAATCTTTGGGAACAGTTATTCTTTCCATATCATACATTATTGGCTCTAAAATATATTCTTCATTTTGTGCAACATCATTTATAAAAAGTACACCACTTTTTATTTCAACTGTATCTCCTGCAACGGCAACAATTCTTTTTATAAAATCTTTGCCTTCTGCATGAGCTTCCGCAGGTGGATGAAAAACAACTATATCATGGCGTGCTGGATTATAAAAATTATAAACAAATTTGTTTACAATTATGAAATCGTTTATTTGCAATGTTGGAACCATTGATGAAGAAGGAATATAGAAAGTCCTCACAATAAAAGTTATGATTATAAGAGCTGTAATTCCAGCAAATATGATTGAGTCAATATTTTCTATTAGAGCTTTTTTCTCATTATTTTCCTTGTTAGGATATTTTTTGTGAAGATTATAGCTCCATATACCTAATATGACTATTAATATAACTAAATATATTGGATTCATAACTTATCTTTCTTATTTTGTTACTTTTCTTTCTTTTACACGTGCATTTTTACCAACCTTATCTCTAAGATAATAAAGTTTGGATTTTCTTACATCACCATATCTTGTTACTGTGAGAGAATGAAGCATTGGGGAATGATATAAAAATGTTTTTTCTACTCCAACACCATGAGAAATTTTTCTAAGAATAAAAGATTCTCTTAAGCCTGTATTTTGTCTTGCAATACAGACTCCTTCAAATGCTTGGTATCTCTCTTTTCCACCTTCTACAACTTTAAGTTGTACTTTTACTGTATCACCAGGTCTGAAATCCTGGAAATTATTTTTCATTTGTTCTTTTGCAAGTTCTTCAATGATAGTCATGATTAATTCTCCCTTGATGTATTTCTTTTAATGTTATTTTCGTCTATTCTTTTTTTTACAAGAAGTTCTGGTCGTTTTTTCAAAGTATTTGTTGTTTTTTGAAGTTCACGCCATTTTTTTATTTTTTCGTGATTCCCTGAAAGTAATACTTCTGGTACTTTGAGTCCCATGAATTCGAGAGGTCTTGTATATTGAGGATAATCCAATCGATCGTCAGTAAATGATTCCTCTAATGCAGATTGAGAATCTATAACTCCTTGGATAAGCCTTATTGTTGAATCTGCAATAACCATTGCTGGTATTTCTCCACCTGTCAATATATAATTGCCTATGGAAATTTCGCCATCACAAGCAAGCTCTATAAAACGCTCATCTACTCCTTCATAATGTGCACATACAAGAATCATACCATCTAATTTGGAAAATTCTCTACACATTTCCTGAGTTAACACTTTTCCTTGTGGGGAAGTCAAATATACAGGAGCAGTTGGATTTTGCTTTTTTATAAATTCAACAGCTTTATACAATATTGGAACAGTCATAACCATACCAGAACCTCCACCATAAGGAGCATCGTCAACACTTTTGTGATTGTCTTCCGCAAAATCCCTTAAGTTGTGTATATGAAGTTCTACTAATTTTGATTTGACAGCTCTGTCTATTATACTGTAAGAAAGAGGTGTAAACATCTCTGGAAATACAGTCAAAATATCAATTCTCAAAGTTTAATTTCCCTGTGTCTATATGCATTATTTTTTTTGACACATCTATGTCTTTTATAAAAACTTTTAAGGCAGGAACAAGAAGTTCACCCTTAGCTGTTTCAACAGAATAAATATCGTTTGCAGGATTTTCAAGGACTTCTTTTAATATTCCGATTTTGTTGTCATCGAGATCAAAAACTTCCATTCCTTCTAAATCGAAAATGTAGTATTGTCCTTCTTCCAACTCTTTTGGTTCTTCTGTATAAAAAGCATATCCTTTTAATAATTCTGCTTCATTTCTGTTGTTGATTTCTTTAAATTTTAGAATAAGTTTTCCATTGTGAGAGCGATTTTTTTCGATGGTTAAATGTTTTTCACCAACTACTCCTTCTTTAGCTCCTACAAGTTTGTTGCCTTCATCAAATCTTTCTGGAAAATCAGTTAGTATTTTTACAAAAACTTCACCTTTTATCCCTCGAGCACTTGTGACTGCTCCTATTTGAATTCTTTTTCCTGCCATTAAGTCTTATAAGCCTCTCAATTCTATAACCTTCCAATCTTTAACAACTATCTCAGCACCATGTAAAATTTTCTTAAAGTCGTCGCCTTCTTTTACATCTACTGGTCCTTCAAGTACTCTGAATACTATTTCTTGACCTTCTGGTACATTTTTGAAAGCATTCATTTTGACTTCCATATCTTTTTTGAGGTCTGAAAGTCTTGTTCTTTCAAAATCAAGTTGTTTTCTTATATTTGTGAGATCACTATGTGAAGCTCCGCTTTTTTTGGTCTTTTCGTACATGTCCTCTGCTTGGGCAAATATATCCTCATTCTTCTTGAGTGATTCTGAAGTCTCATCAAGAATTTGTTTGCGGAATTCTTCAGTCATTATAACTTTTATTGTAATAGGTCTCTTTACTTGAATGGAACTCATAATTTCCCTCCTGAGATATTTTCTATATTATTTCAACAACGACTCTTTTGCCTTCTTTTACGGCAGCCGCTCTTATGACTGTTCTTATAGCTTGTGCAATTCGTCCTTGTTTTCCAATAATCTTTCCCATATCTTCGGGAGATACTCTTAGTTCAAGAACAACAGTTTTTTCAGCTTCTAATAGCTTTACTTGTACTTCATCTGGATTGTCAACGAGAGATTTTGCAAGGTATTCCAAAAGCTCCTTCATAATTTTCCTCCGATTATTTTTTTTGCTGTGTCCCCATGTACCTTTGACTTTTGCATGAATATTATGCTTTTAGCAAAAATTGCTATGGATTTAGTCATATCCCATTCTTTTATTTAGTTTTCTTTTTTATCTTTCTTTTTGCTTGCAGTTTTAACTGTAGGTGTTTCAGGTTTGAAGATACCAAGTTTTACAAGTATACGTCTTACAGAATCTGTTGGCTGAGCTCCTTTTGAGAGCCAATCATTTAGTCTGTCTTGTTTAACAAACATCTTATTTTCAATGTCTTTACCTTCGGCATCTTTTTTATTTCTTGGATTATATGTTCCAATATTTTCAATGACTTTGCCGTTTCTTGGACATCTTGAATCTGCTACGACTATACGATAGCTTGGTTGTTTCTTCTTTCCCATTCTTGTTAATCTGATTTTAACCATTATTTTTTCTCCTTATAAAAATCTATGGGTTTTGTTTTTTTGTATTTAGAAAGGAAGCCTAAAAGGCAATCCCATTTTACTCATTTTTTCCATATCAGCAAATTGTTTGAACATTTTTTTGCTTGCTGTATATTGTTTTACTAATTTATTCACATCTGAAACTTCTGTTCCAGAACCATTTGCAATTCTTTTTTTTCTGCTTGCATTTAATATTGAAGGATTTAATCTTTCCTCCATGGTCATGGAACGGATTATAGCTTCAACTTGATTTACTTGTTTATCTCCGATAGGAATATCTTTTGTTATTTGTGCAAATCCAGGAATCATTTCAAGAAGACTTTTTATTGGTCCCATTTTTTTGATTCTTTGTAATTGGTCTAAAAAATCTTGAAGTGAAAACTCTTTATTTCTAAACTTTTTTTCAAGTTCAAGAGCTTCTGCCTCTGAAAATTCCCTTTCTGCACGGTCTATAAGAGTTAAAATATCACCCATGCCAAGAATTCTTGAAGCTATCCTATCAGGATGAAATGGCTCAAGTGCATCAAGTTTTTCACCCATGCCCACAAATTTAATTGGTTTTCCTGTAACTTCTTTTATTGAAAGAGCAGCTCCTCCTCTTTCATCACCGTCTAATTTTGTGAGTATTACTCCAGTTATATCAAGTCTTTCATTAAAAACTTGTGCTATATTTACAGCGTCTTGACCAGTCATGGCGTCTACTGTTAGAAGTATTTCATGAGGTTTTATCTCATTTTTTATTTCTTCAAGTTCGGTCATGAGCGTTTCGTCTATTTGCATTCTTCCTGCTGTATCTATAATAACTACATCACAGCCTGATGATAAGGCATGTGAAATAGCACCTTTACATATCTGCACAGGTTTTTGTTTGTCTCCAAGTGTGAATGTAGGGACATTTAGACTATTTGCCAGAACTTCAAGTTGTTTTATAGCTGCTGGACGATATACATCAGCAGCAACAAGTAATGGGGAATGACCATTGGCTTTTAAATATTTTGCAAGTTTTCCAGAAGATGTTGTTTTTCCTGCTCCATTTAATCCGACCATGGTTATTACTGTTGGTGGAGTAGGGGATATGTTCAATTCTTCATTTTCATTGCCAAGCAATGCCAATAGTTCATCTTTTACAAATTTTATGACAAGCTGACCAGGTGAAAGACTTTCCCAAATTTCAGAACCAACGGCTTTTTCTTTTACTCTTGAAATAAAAGTTCTCACTACTTTTAGGTTGACATCTGCTTCTAAGAGGGCTATTCTGACTTCTCTAAGTGCGACATCTACATCTTGAGGACTTAATTTTCCTTTGCCACGAAGTTTTTTAAATATAGAACTTAATTTTTCTTGTAGTGATTCAAACATTTAGTAATTTTATCTATCCAATTTTGAAATTTGAATTTTTAGCGAATTTCTAATTAGTATAACACATCTTTAAAAGTTAATCAAGATATAACAGAAAAAATCCTTCATCAAATTTTTGATGAAGGATTTTTATTTATCTATTTACAAATTCAACTTAGAAACCATATCCTAAGAACTGTGGCATTGTGCTGTAGCCATTGCCATAAGATGTGTTGATACCATTACCCATTGTCATGGACTGTTGCATTACTCTTTGTTTTGCTTGGTTGAGTCTGTTAATCTTTTTCTGTAATGATTCAATTTGTTTTTTGATCTTTTTGGCTTTTGCTTTGTTTATGATTTTCTTGAAGAAGCCACCATTGTCTGTATCGAGTTCGCTGAGTTTGATTTCAAGGTTGACCATCTTTGATGTCAATTTAGAAATTTGCTCATCAAGTTTACCGATTTCATGACCTAATGGTCCTAAGTTAATTCCAAAATTGCCATAGCCACCTGTTCCTATTGAACCAAAGTTGCCCATACCATAATTTCCAGCACCAAAACCATTGACACCACCGAAGTTACCATAGCCACCCATTCCTGGCATTCC